>DATDHE010000471.1:0-18720 GCA_036521695.1 Candidatus Acidiferrum sp.
GACCGATTTAGATCACGAAGCCAATGTCGCCACATGGCTGGCGCTCGAAAAGGAAGGTGCCAAACTTGTTTGGTGGAAGATGGGCGAGGACGGCAACCTTCACGTCGAGGATCTAAAACCTCTCGTCTCCTCCAAAACTCGCTTGGTCGCGTGCGCCGTCGCTGCAAATTCACTCGGTTCTGTCGTGGACGTCTCCGGCGCCGCAAAAATCGCGCACGAAGCCGGCGCAGAGGTTTTTCTCGATTGCGTTCATTACGGCCCGCATGGACCGATGGACGTGCAAGCCTTCGACTGTGACTACCTCGTCTGCTCGGGCTACAAAATTTTTGGGCCGCACATGGGATTTCTCTGGGGACGCCGCAAACTCCTCCAAAAACTTCCTACCTTTCGCGAGGAGTTCATCCCCGACGAGCCGCCGGGAAAAATCGAAGCCGGCACTTTCATTTATGAAAATGTCGCCGGTATGGATGCTGCCATTTCCTATCTCGAATCGCTCGGCAAGCGCCCCCAAGCCGCCGTCGATGGTGCAAACAAAGACTCCAAGCGCGCGAATCTCGCTCGCGCCATGCAAAGTATCCGTGCTTACGAAGAATCGCTCTCACTCGAAATGTTGCAAGTCCTAAACAATTGTGGCGCGACGATTTATGGTTTAGCGAGAAAGAACCAAGTACATGACCGCGTGCCAACCTTGAGCTTCAACCTGCCAAATGTCGCGCCGGCAAGAGTTACGGAGACCCTGGCCAGCAACGGAATTGGCATTCGCGACGGCCACATGTACGCCCCGCGCCTGATGAAACGATTGGGAGTGCGTCTGGAAAGCGGCGTCGTTCGCGCTTCTTTGGTCCACTACAACACGATCGATGAGATTCATAGCTTCGGTAATGCCCTGCTTGATCTGACAAAGCATGGCTGAACCCTCCGATTCTCTGCGCACGCAAACGCCGACAACCGCCAAAGAAGGCTCGCCGTCTGCAACACCGCCAAATCCCGACGAGCTAAGGCGCAGGCTGACTGAACGCCAGCTCACCATGCTAGCTATTGGCGGAGCCATCGGCGTCGGCCTCTTCCTCGGGAGCAGCGTAACCATCCGCCTCGCCGGCCCGGGCGTTATCGTCACCTACCTTATCGGTGCGCTCATCGCCATGATCGTCGCGTACTCACTAGCGGAAATGGCCGTGGTACAACCCGTCGCAGGCTCCTTCGGCGTTTACGCACAAACTTATCTCAGTCCATGGGCCGGTTTCTCTGTGCGCGCCACGTATGCGCTGGTGCAAATCATTGCCATCGGCGCGGAAGTAACCGCCGTGGCGATCTATTTTGCGTTTTGGTTTCCGACACTCCCGCAGTGGTTGTGGGTGGTTACCGTCTCGATGTGTCTGGTCGCCGTTAATACCCTCCAGGTAGGGCGTTTCGGCGAGTTCGAGTATTGGTTCGCTCTCATCAAGGTCGTGGCCATCATCGTTTTCATTGTCCTGGGACTGGCCTTGATCATTGGCTTGGGACCCGCGCCCGCCATTGGCCTTTCCAATCTCACGGCCCACGGCGGCTTCCTTCCGTTTGGCTGGAAGGGAGTCTGGTTAGCACTCACGCTCGCCATTACAAGCTATATGGGTGTCGAAGTCATCGCCGTCACCGCTGGCGAAGCGCATGATCCCGCAAGATCCATACCGCGCGCCATGCGCACGATCGTTTTCCGCCTGGTGATCTTTTACGTTCTCGCCATCGGCATCATGCTGGCGATGACTCCGTGGAATCAAACCGGCAGTGACCTGACCGGCAGTCCTTTTGTCCGCGCGCTTTCCATCGAATGTATTCCCTTCGCCGCAGGCATCATGAATCTTGTCGTCATCACGGCCGCGCTTTCCAGCGCCAACACAAACCTCTATCTCACAACGCGAATGCTCTTTTCTCTCTCTCGAGGCCGTTACGCCCCGCGCTGGCTGGGACTCCTCAGCGGCAACGGCGTTCCGCGGCGCGCCCTCGCCGTTTCCACGGCAGGCATGATCGCCGCAATCCTGCTCGCGATTTACGCTCCCAGCCGCGCATTCCTCATGCTTTATGGCGTGGCCGTCGCAGGCATGTTTTTCGTTTGGATCGTCATCCTTCTGACGCACATCGCTTTCCGGCGAGTCGTCGGCCCCGAACGTGTCGCCCAACTTTCCATGCGCCTGCGCTTTTTCCCTTATTCGAGCGCACTTGCCATTGCAGCACTCTTGGGAATTGCCGCAAGCACCTTTTATGTGGACGGATTGCGCTACACCGTCCCAGCCTTTGCGCCATTCCTTCTGCTCATCTCGCTGGCGTATTGGATGATTCGCCGCAAGGCGCTAACGACAAACGCAGATCCTGCTGAGAGTGAACTCGGTTCCATATCCGCAAAAGAGTAGTTACGCACCAATCCGCATTTTCCTGAACTCGTCCCCACTTTATTTTTATGGCAGAGTAATGCGTGATGGCCGAACTCGAAAACTCCGACGCCGCCGGCCGTGTCGCGTTCCAATATCCCAGCTTTGTACTTTTTCAAACGGCCCGCTTCTGCATCGTCCTAGCCACGGAAATGCAATCGGTTGCGGTCGGCTGGCAAGTCTACGAAATCACCAAGCGCCCGCTCGATCTCGGGCTTGTGGGTTTGGCGCAGTTCCTGCCCGGAATCCTTCTCTTCCTCGTTTCCGGACATGTCGCCGATCGTTACGATCGTCGCAGGCTCATTGTCATTTGTTACGTCGGCTTCGCCCTATGCTGTGCTTTGCTGCTTTTCACCTCTGTGCGCAACGCTCGTTCGGTCTACTACATCTTTGCTGTTCTCATCCTTCTCGGCATCGTCCGATCTTTCACCGGTCCAGTAAGCCGCGCGCTTCTCCCTCAATTGATTCCCGAAGTGCATTTTCCAAGCGCCGTGGCCTGGGCTTCGACCATCTTCCAAGGTGCTGCTATCCTCGGTCCTGCGCTAGGTGGACTAGTTTACGCTTTCTTTCGCGGTCCCTCTGCCGTTTATGTGTTAGCGGTGATGATGGCTATCGCGGCTGTCATCTGCACGCTGCAAATCAAAACGCAAGCGAAGCCGCGTCCCCGCGAGCCCATCAACCTGAAGACCGTCTCCGCCGGCCTTCGCTACATCTGGCGCGAAAAAGTGGTACTCGGCTCCATCTCTTTGGATCTTTTTGCTGTTTTCCTCGGCGGAGCCGTCGCCCTCTTGCCCGTCTACGCGCGCGAAATTCTACTAACAGGCCCGTGGGGCCTCGGCCTACTCCGCGCAGCTCCCGGAGTTGGCGCCGCCGCAATGGCCCTTTTCCTAGCGCATCGCCCAATGCGGCGCAAAGTCGGCCTCATCATGCTGTGGTGCGTGGCCGGCTTTGGCTTCTTCAACATCCTTTTCGGGCTCTCCCACAGCCTCGTACTTTCCTTGATCGCACTTTTCTTCGTCGGTGCGACGGATATGGTCAGCGTGATTGTTCGCGCCGTGCTCATCCAGGTCGCCACCCCCGACGAGATGCGCGGGCGTGTCAATGCCGTCGACATGGTATTTATCGGCGCTTCCAACGAGTTTGGGGAGTTCGAGTCAGGCCTCACGGCTCAATGGTTCGGAACGGTGCCCGCCGTCGTGATCGGGGGCATTGGAACACTTGTGGTGACAGCTATCTGGGCGTGGCGCTTTCCTGAGTTGAGGAAAGTCGAACAAGTCCATTCTTTGCCGAACAGGTCGGCCTAGGCTAGGCTTAACGAAATTGTGCAATGAGAAGTGCCCCAGCCCGACGTTTCGGGGTGTGCAACCGGGCTAGGGCTTTATTTTGTAGGCGTAGGAGCTGCCGCGCTCGCTGGGGCGACAGCCTGGGCCGCAGGCGCGCTGGTTAACGCCGCCTTCACCGAAGCCGGTATTTTGTCCGAATTGGCTAGCAGCACGCTAACTTGCCAAATCTGTGTTTCCGTCAGACGCCCTTTGAAGCCCGGCATTCCCGTCAACCGAATGCCATTCTCCGCTTTCCAATACGTTTCTGACGCCGGATCATCGGAGACGCCCGTTCCATGGAAAAGCTGGGGCGGCGGTGGGTACATGCCCTCGGCAATCTTCGTCTTCGGCAGATCCGGCAGACCATGGCACACTGCGCAGTTCTCTTTGTAGACTTCCGCGCCGCTCAAGTAGCTCTTCTCCTCAGCAACTACAGGCGATGCGGGAATCTTCTCTTTCTCAATATGTGCATTCAGGGCCATGTGGGCAAATTTCTTCTCGAAGGGCATGGGCGGATCCGTTACCGCCACGGGTGCGCGACCGCTCGCAAAGTAGAAGTAACCGCCTCCTGCGATGAGCAATATCGCGATCAAAATGCCGACCATTAAGCCCTTTACCATGTGTCTGTTCTCCCGCTCTCTTCAGAATCCCCGCTGCCAGCTCTCCAGTCACCTGGGCGCGGGGGCCGATAGTGTAAACTTTCGCCCACCCCGATGCCCACTAGAATTATCTATGACTGAGGGAGGCGGCCTCCTCAGAATGTCCCGCCGCCTTCACTCTCTCCACCCTTAGACATCGTCCGTCCTAAGGAGGGGGCTTCGTAACCATTTGCTCCGGAAATCCGTCCAATCTATGCGTAGGTCTGCATTTCCGATGGGCTCAATGTGTTCGGCGGGGGGCCTCTAAGTCTGTACCCCCAGTCTTGCCCGGCAGACTCACTCGAAACATCGCTTTTATTGACTTTTACTGACAGGAGAGAACGGATGGGCCATCTTGACTCCATAGAGCTTCCCAATCGGGGCGCGCGTGATTCTTCCACGGCAGAGCCCGCCAAGAGCCGCTGGTGGCTTTGGATTGTCGTTCTCGGCCTCGTCGCCGTTGGCTTTTGGTACTACCGCGCAGCGCATTCGACAAGCGAAGCTGGGACTAAAGGCGCTCCAGGATCCTATGGAAAAGGGGGCCCCGGCGACTTTGGCATGTTCGGGCCCGTGCCGGTCGTAGTCGCTACAGCGCAAAAGGGCGATCTTCCGGTCTATCTCATCGGTCTCGGCTCAGTCGCTGCCTTCAACACCGTGACTGTCCGCAGCCGCGTCGACGGCCAAATCGTCAAAGTGAACTTCACCGAGGGCCAGTTCGTCCACGAAGGCGATGCGCTCATTGAAATCGACCCTCGCCCCTACCAGGTCCTGCTGGAACAGGCCGAAGGCCAACTCGCCAAAGACCAAGCCCAACTCCACGACGTTCAAGTCGATTTCGAGCGATACACGACTCTCTACAACGAAGGCGTCGTCCCCAAGCAGCAGGTCGACACCCAGCAAGCCCAAGTCGGTCAGTTTCAAGGTTCGATTAAAGCCGATCAAGCCACGATCGATAACGCAAAACTACAGCTCGTCTATTCCCGCATCACGGCGCCTATCAGCGGCCGCGTAGGTTTGCGTCTCGTAGATATCGGGAACATCGTCCACGCCACTGACACAACGGGACTTCTCGTCATCACCCAGCTCCAGCCGATTTCCGTTATCTTCACGCTGCCGCAGGACCAGCTTCAGCAGGTCTTAGTTAAAATCCGTGGCGGAGGCGTGCTTCCCGTCGAAGCCTACGATCGCGATGACACCACCAAGATTGCCGACGGCAAACTCGCCACCATCGACAATCAAATTGATCCGACGACCGGCACATACAAGCTCAAAGCCGTTTTCTCCAACGACAACAACGTCCTCTTTCCGAATCAATTCGTCAACGTTCACATGCTCGTTGACACCAAGCGAAATGTAATCACTGTTCCGGCCGCGGCGATTCAACGCGGGCCGCAAGGCACCTATGTCTACGTTGTATCGAAAGGCGATACCGTGAACATTCGGATGGTCACCGTCACCCACAGCACGGGCAACAACATCGGTGTCAGCTCAGGTCTCAACGCAGGCGATGTGGTCGTGATTGACGGTCAAGACAAGCTCCAGAACGACAGCAAAGTCGTCCCTAGCGCGTCTCCAACTAGTGGTGCCGCTGGAGGAGCTTCTGCTCAGCCCAATTCGCAGAGCGGACCGCTGTCCGGAAATTCCGCCCCAAGTCAGCCGGAAGGCAAGTCTCGATGAGTCCGTCCCGGCCGTTTATTTTGCGGCCTGTCGCAACCACCCTCTTGATGATCGGGGTGCTTCTGGTTGGCTTCGTGGCCTACCGCCAGCTTCCTGTCTCCGCGCTTCCCCAGGTCGACTATCCGACGATTCAGATCCAGACTTTTTATCCTGGCGCCAGCCCCGACGTGATGGTTTCTTCCGTCACCGCCCCGCTTGAGCGCCAATTCGGCCAAATCCCCGGCCTTAGCCAAATGACTTCCACGAGTTCCTTTGGCAGCTCCATCATCACGCTGCAATTTAATCTCGATCTCAATATTGACGTCGCCGAACAAGAAGTCCAGGCCGCCATCAACGGTGCCTCCAATCTTCTCCCTCAAGGGCTGCCGAATCCCCCGATCTACAACAAAATCAATCCCGCCGACGCGCCCATCCTCACTCTTGCGCTTACTTCCAGCTCGATGCCACTTTCCAAGGTCGAAGACCTTACGGACACCACGCTTGCCCAAAAAATTTCCCAGCTCACAGGCGTCGGACTCGTCAGCATCAGCGGAGGCCAGCGTCCTGCTGTGCGCGTCCAAGCGAATCCCACGGCGCTTGCTTCCTATGGCCTAAGTTTGGAGGATTTACGCACTGTCCTGGGCGCCTCCAACGTCGACCAGGCGAAGGGCACGTTTGATGGACCTCATCAGGCCTACACTATCGGCGCAAACGACCAACTCATCTCCAGCGATAGTTACCGTCCGCTCATCGTGGCCTATCGCAATGGCGCTCCGGTGCGCCTGTCGGACGTCGCCACCGTTTTCGACGGCACGGAAAACGTCAACCAGGCCGCCTGGGCCGGCAAGAATCCGGCTGTCATTTTAAACATTCAGCGCCAGCCAGGAGCCAACATCATCTCCGTCGTGGATCGCGTCAAAAAACTCCTCCCGCAACTCGCGGCCGCGCTCCCGGCCTCCGTGAAGATCGAAATTCTCACCGACCGCACCAGTACAATCCGTGCCTCCGTCGAGGACGTGCAATTTACGCTGATGCTCACCATCGCGCTGGTGGTCATGGTCATCTTTCTTTTCCTGCGTAGCCTGCGCGCCACGGTTATTCCGGCGCTGGCCGTGCCGCTCTCCATCGTCGGCACTTTTGGCGTCATGTATCTCTGCGGCTACACTCTCAACAACCTCTCCCTCATGGCGCTCACGATCTCCACCGGCTTCGTCGTCGACGACGCCATCGTCATGATCGAGAACATCAGCCGTTACATCGAACAAGGCGATACGCCCCTCAACGCCGCGCTCAAAGGCTCCGAGCAGATCGGCTTTACCATTATTTCGCTCACCGTGTCTCTTATCGCCGTGCTCATCCCTCTGCTTTTCATGGGCGACATTATCGGCCGCCTCTTCCGCGAGTTCGCTATCACCCTCGCGATCACCATTCTTATCTCTGCCTTCGTCTCTCTCACCCTCACTCCCATGATGTGCGCCAAACTCCTTCGCGATCAGAAGGAGGAAGACCAAAGTTGGTTTTATCACAAGTCCGAACTCGCCTTTAATTCCATTATTGCCTTCTACGGACGTACTCTGAAATTCGTGCTTCAGTTCCGCACCATCACGCTCCTCATCACGGTCGGCACACTTGTTGGCACCATCTTGCTCTATATTTACATTCCCAAAGGCTTCTTTCCCGTTCAGGACACGGGCCTCATTCTGGGCGTCTCTGAAGCTGCACAAAACATCTCTTTCACCGCGATGTCCCAGCACCAACAAGCCCTTGCCGATGTCATTCTGAAAGACCCCGCGGTCGAAAGCCTCTCTTCCTTCATCGGCATTGACGGAACCAACACCACGCTCAACACTGGCCGCATTCAGATTAATCTCAAGCCGCTCGATGAGCGCAAAATCAGCGCCTCCGACGTCATTCGCCGTCTCCAGCCTCAGCTTGCGAGTGTCGATGGCATCTCGCTTTTCATGCAACCGGTTCAAGACCTCACTGTTGAAGACCGCGTCAGCCGCACGGAATTCCAGTACAGCCTTGAAGATGTTGACCCTAAGGAACTCGCCTATTGGACGCCGCGCTTCATCGACAAACTGAAGTCCATCCCATCTGTGCGCGACGTTGCCAGCGACGAACTGAACCATGGCCTCCTCGCCACCCTCGTCATTGACCGCGACACGGCTTCCCGCCTCGGTGTTCTCCCCGCTGATATCGACAACACTCTCTACGACGCCTTCGGCCAGCGCCAGGTCTCCACCATCTATACCCAGCTCAATCAGTATCGCGTCGTCATGGAAGTCGATCCCTCGTTCCACCAGAATCCCGACTCTCTCAAAAGCATTTACGTGAGATCTTCCGGAACTCCGCAGGCTTCCTCCGGAGCGACGGCCAATATTTCAGCCAATGGGCAGGCAAACATTACTTCTGCCCCTAGCCCGCAAGTTCCGCTAAGCGCCTTTACGCGTTTCGAGCCCGGTGCCACCGCCTTGGCGATCAACCATCAGGGGCAATTTCCGGTCGTCACCGTCTCGTTCAATCTTGCTCCCGGCGCCGCTCTCGGCGACGCCGTTGACGCCATCAACAAGGCCAAGTCCGAATTGAACATGCCCGTGAGCGTCCAGGCCACCTTTCAGGGCACTGCGGCGGCCTTTCTCAAATCGCTCGCCAACGAACCGGTGCTCATCCTCGCTGCGCTCATCACGGTTTACATCGTTCTCGGCGTCCTCTACGAAAGCTATATTCACCCCATCACCATTCTCTCCACGCTTCCTTCCGCGGGCGTCGGCGCCATCCTTGCTCTCCTCCTCTTTCACATGGAGTTCAGCGTCATTTCGCTCATCGGCATCATTCTCCTCATTGGCATTGTGCAAAAAAACGCCATCATGATGATCGACTTCGCTCTCGAGGCGGAACGTAAAGAAGGGAAGACCCCGCTCAACGCCATCTACGAAGCCTGTTTGCTTCGTTTCCGTCCCATCATGATGACTACGATGGCTGCTCTCTTGGGCGCCTTGCCTCTAGCCCTTGGCACCGGGGTCGGTTCCGAATTGCGCCGTCCTCTCGGCATCACCATCGTTGGCGGCCTTATCCTTAGTCAGCTGCTAACGCTTTACACCACGCCAGTGGTCTATCTCGCTTTTGATTGGTTGGCCCACCGCTTCGCTTTTCAGATTGGCAATTCCATCGAGGAGCCGGCCCACGGCGATTAGGCAATGACTTCCTCAACCAATTTCTCGGGGCCGTTTATTCGCCGGCCTGTCGCCACTGCTCTCATCACCATTGCGATCTTTCTCTCCGGCGCGGTTGCTTTTCGTTTTCTGCCTGTAGCTCCACTGCCACAAGTCGATTTCCCAACTATTTCTGTCGGTGCGAGTCTGCCCGGCGCCAGCCCGGAAACGATGGCCTCCGCCGTTGCCACTCCGCTGGAACGACAGTTCGGGCGCATCGCTGGCGTCACGCAAATGACCTCCTCCAGTGGCCTGGGTTCCACTGGCATCACCCTTCAGTTTGATCTCAATCGCGACATCAACGCCGCCGCTCGCGATGTACAAGCCGCCATCAACGCTGCCCGAAACCAGCTTCCGGCAGATCTCCCCGGCCAGCCTACCTACCGCAAGGTCAATCCCGCGGACGCTCCCATAATGATTCTGGCCTTAACCTCGGACAATCTTCGGCCAGCGCAGATCTATGACGCGGCCGATTCCATCCTGGCGCAAAAGCTCGCCCAGGTCGAAGGCGTAGGCCAGGTCTTCGTTTGGGGAAGCGCGAGCCCCGCCGTTCGAATTGAAGCCAATCCCTACCAACTCAACAGCTACGGCATTAGTCTTGAGACCATTCGTGGTTCTCTACAGTCCGCCAACGCTAATCTGGCCAAAGGTTCTCTCTCCGACTCGCAAAAGACATGGAATGTCGGTGATACCGACCAGCTCTTTAAAGCCTACGAATACATGCCGCTTATCGTCGCCGGCCACACGGGCGCTCCTGTTCGTCTTCGGGATATCGGTGAAATCGTAGATTCCGTTGCGGACAGCCGCAACTTGGGTCTCTTCGGCGGGAAACGTTCCGTGCTCCTGGCCATCTTTCGCCAACCTGCCGCCAATATGATCGAGACTGTCGATCGCATCAATGCCATCCTGCCGGTTCTGCGCGCATCGATCTCTCCTTCGCTCCATCTAACCGTCTCCATCGATCGCAGCGTTACCATTCGCGCTTCCGTTCACGAGGTCGAGATCACTCTCATCATCTCCATCCTTCTCGTTATCCTCGTGGTCTTCGCTTTTCTCCGCAGCACCTGGGCGACCATCATCCCGAGCGTGGCTGTTCCATTGTCGCTCGTCGGCACTTTCGGCGTGATGTACCTCTTCGGCTACAGCCTGGACAATCTCTCGCTCATGGCCCTCACGATCTGCACTGGCTTCGTCGTGGACGATGCCATCGTCGTCATTGAAAACATCACTCGCCACATCGAGAACGGCATGAAGCCTTTTGAGGCCGCCATCAAGGGCGCCAGCGAAATTGGTTTCACCGTGCTCTCCATGAGTACTTCACTCATCGCCGTTTTCATTCCTATTTTGATGATGCCCGGGATTGTCGGCCGCCTCTTCCGTGAATTTGCCGTGGTCCTCAGCGTGGCCATCGTCGTCTCTCTCTTCGTTTCACTCACAACCACGCCCATGATGTGCGCGCGTTTTCTAAAGCACGAAAGCGGTAAGCACAACTGGATCTACAACTTCTTTGAAGCCGCTTTTGACCGTCTTGTTCATCTTTACGATGTTTCTCTCCGGTGGGTTCTCCGCCGTCAGTTGTTGATCCTGGGCATGACCTTCCTCACCGCCGTGCTCTGTGCGTATCTCCTCGTTAATGTCAATTCTGGCTTTTTCCCCCAACAGGATACTGGCCGCGTGAGCGGTATGATCCAGGGCGACCAGGATTTATCTTTCGCGGCCATGTCGCAAAAGATGCGCGAGTTCACGGATATTGTTTTGAAGGACCCCGCTATTGATACCGTCACTGCCTTCACGGGCGGCGGCAGCGGCGGTAGCACCGCCCGCATGTTTGCCCAGCTAAAGCCCCTCAGCGAACGGAAGATAAGCGCCGACGAGGTCATTGGCCGCATTCGGGACGCCACGGCGCATGTTCCCGGTGCCGTTCTTTTTCTCCAGGCGGTGCAGGACCTCAGCGTAGGCGGGCGTTTCGGTGCCGCGCAATACCAGTACACTCTGCAGGCGGATAACCTCGACGACCTGAATCATTGGGCGCCGCTGGTCATGGCGAGGTTGGCCAAGATCTCTGAGCTACGCGATGTCAACTCCGACCAGCAGATACATGGCCTGCAAAGCTCCCTCGTTGTCGATCGCGACACCGCCAGCCGCCTCGGCGTCTCCATGGTGGCGATTGACAACACCCTGAGCGACGCTTTCGGCCAGCGTCAGGTCTCCACCATCTACAGAGGCCTCAATCAGTACTACGTGATCTTGGAAGTCATGCCGAGCGCCCAGCAGGATCCCGCAGCTCTGAAGTCCATTTATGTGCCCGCCTCTGGTGGTCACCTCGTCCCGCTCAGCGCCTTTTCCCATTACGAACCCTCCAACACTGCGCTCTCCATCAATCATCAGGGCGTCTTTCCAGCGATCACCCTATCCTTCAATCTTGCTCCCGGTGCCTCTCTTGGCCCTGCCGTTCTAGATATTGAAGCGGCCACTCGTGAAATCGGCGTCCCTCGGACGGTCCACGCTGCTTTCCAGGGCAACGCGCAGGCCTTCCAAGATTCACGCTCGTCGCAACTCCTGCTGATCATCACCGCTCTCGTCGCCGTTTACATCGTTCTGGGAATTCTCTATGAGAGTTTCATCCATCCCATCACTATTCTTTCCACCATTCCTTCGGCTGGCATCGGAGCCATCCTCGCTATTAGAGTGACTGGATCCGATCTGAACATGATCGCCCTCATCGGCGTCATTCTCCTCATCGGCATCGTCAAGAAGAACGCCATTCTCATGATTGATTTTGCTGTGCAGGTCGAGCGCGAGGAGAAAATCTCGCCACTGGAAGCCATCTACAAAGCTTGTCTGCTGCGTTTCCGGCCCATCCTCATGACCACTATGGCCGCGCTTTTCGGCGCCCTGCCTCTGGCTTTGGGCACGGGCGTCGGTTCTGAGCTTCGCCGTCCGCTCGGCATCACCATTATCGGCGGCCTCATCGTCAGCCAGATGCTCACTCTCTTCACCACACCTATCGTTTACATCTACATGGACCGGCTGCAAACATGGCTTCGAGGGAAGCGCAGACACGGACACGTACCCGTCCCGGCCGGCGCTCAGGCGGACTAATCCGCTAGGCTATTCCTTCCTATTCTGTTTGATTTGGTATTTAAGGTAGCAGCGGAGCGCCGCGTCGGCGCACGCCCATTTTTTACGAGCTGCCGATCAAGTATCCCGTGAAGAAAACCAGCACCCCGCCAACAATCACTTGAAACGCCGCCTGCAAGAACGGGGTATCCATGTAGCGGTGCCGGATATAACTGATGATCCCCAGCTCGACGCACACCACAATCACCGCAACAATCGTGGCGTAGTGAAAATTCGAGATCAAGAACGGCAGCGTATGTCCGATGCCTCCCGCTGTCGTCATGGCTCCCGTAACCGTCCCCCGCAGCCATGGCGAACCTCGACCCGTTAACGATCCATCGTCGGAGAGCCCCTCTGAAAAGGCCATCGAAATCCCCGCTCCGATCGACGCCGCCAGTCCTACGCGAAATGCGTCCCAGCTCTGATGCGTGGCGAATGCCGCCGCAAATAGCGGCGCCAGCGTCGATACCGATCCGTCCATCAATCCGGCAAGCCCCGGCTGTACGATTTGCAGCAGGACCAGCTTGCGATGCGATTCGGCTTCTTGCGCGCGCACAGGCTCCGTCAAATGCTTCTCTTCCAGGCCATCCGCCGTTGCCTCGTGTTTGCGCTCTTCATCCGCCAGTTTATTCAGCAGTTCTCGCGTCGGCGCATCCGTAATGCGGCTAACGGCACGCGAATAGAATCGCGCCGCCTCCATCTCCATCACCTTGGCCTGTTTCCTGGCCACGTTTACGCCCAGCGGCCGCACCAGCCACGTCGGCCTCCGCTGCAAGAATCCCTTCACGTTTTCCCGCCGGATCAACGGGATATGGTCCCCAAACCTTTGCCGGAACATCGCCAGCAGCCGGTCCCGGTGCACCACTTCTTCCGCGCGCATCTCCTCAAACATTTTCGCTGTCGCCGGGTAGGTCTCCCGCAAGGCGTCCGCAAAATCGCCGAAGATGCGGCTGTCTTCCTCTTCCGACGCGATAGCCAGCGCCAGAATTTCCTTTTCGGATAAATCTTTGAATTTTTTGAGCATTGCCACTTCCTCGCGTTTCGTCGAGGAAGAGAATCGCACAAACCGTGGAAGGAAGTCACCTGCTGGCGGGAAATGGAGATTTTGGAGAGTTCCTGTGAGCAGAAATCCGAAGGTCCCGGGTGAACAACTCGCTTAGACTAGCCGAATCTTTATAGCGCTCGAACCGCTAAGCCAGAAATCCCTGTGTACGGCAAAGATGCACAATTCCAATTCGGTCGCCTGCTCCGACATTGTGCTTCGTGCGGTACAACTGATTCTTCACGGTTTGCTCCGACAGGCAGAATTGGTTCGCAATTTCCTTGTTCGTCAGCCCTTGCGCGATCAGCGGAACGAATCTGCTGCTCCCGCCTCGTTAAGCCCAGCCTCGGATGAATGGCTGCCGAGTGCACCGACGTAGCTTCTCTCTCAAAAAGACGGAAGAGCAATGCACACAGCGCCCCCGGGCATACGGCTTCGCGCGCCTGCACCGCATGCATTGCTTCCAGGACGTCTTCGGCCGAAGCGTCTCGTTGCAGATACCGTCGGATTCCCGCACGCACGTATTGAAAAAACTCCGTCTCGTCTTCCGTCATTCCCACCAGCAGTATTCGCACTGTAGGAGCCGTCAATCGCACTTGCCGAATCACGAAAACGTCTTCTCCCAGGCTTCCCCGCGAGGTCAGCAGCAAGATATCGGCTTTCTCCTCGATCAATCCCTCCGCTTGGAAAGGACCGGGGGAGTTAAGTCCCACCACATCGATGTCCCCTTGCCGCGTCAACATCCGTGACAGCGCTTCACGCAATAGCCGGTTCTCCGCCGCGATGTACACGCGCGACCTGACCTCCGCCTCGTCGTTTGCTCGCATGCGCAGCGCTTCGTCCGCTGGCAGGGGATTGCCACGGCGCTCTTCCCCTAAGAGTTCATTTCGCTGACCATTTCCTGCCGAAAGTGGGTTTCGACGCGCCGCCATATTCATGGGGTTTTTCTCCTGCGATCTTTGTTGTTCCTCCACCAATGCCTTCCTCTCAGGAATCTCGCATTTGGGGAACGCAAGCAACTTCTGCGATTTCACAGCCGCTCCTGGTTTTCTCTTCTCTTCCCGTCGCCCCTCCTATCTCCCATCGTACCTATCTCTTAGGGCCGGACTTCGTGGGGACCGTAATTCTACGGAGTCCCGCATCGGTACTAATCCCATCTGCCGCTTCACTTCGGAACTCTTCCATTAAATCCTTCTTATTCTTCCCTTTAGCGAAAATACTCCCCCTCGCTCTCTTTCTTTCGCAGTACTTCCGTACTATCATTCCCTCAGAGCGTCCTACTCTTTTCCAGGTACGTCTCAGCTATAGGTTTTGTTTTACGCGAGCCTTACACTCTCTCTAACAACATCCCGTCCGCGAGAGGCAAGGCTTTCATGGAGACCCAGCAAAGCATTATGGTCAAAACACCCAGCTCTAGTGGCGCCGCCGCTACGAAACCCGCTACTCAGGAACGCCGTGGCACTCGTCGCTGCAAAATCACCCAGCTAATGCGCATCCGCCCTTCTGATCCGGAGAAGGATCATTTCGACGATATGCGTGGAACTCTCAGCGTTTCTCGCAGCGGTGTTTATTTTCAAACCAGCGAGCCCACCTATGAAATCGGCATGCGCCTTTTTCTGACTTTGCCTTATTCCCAAAATCCCATGTCGATGAATCGTGAGTATCTCGCGGAAGTTGTGCGCAGAGATCCTCTTTCCACCGGCATGTTCGGCGTCGGCCTGAAAATCCTCATGGAAATGGGGACGCAACAGCCTACTTTCAACGACTCTTGGGCGACACGCAGGTAGCCCAGAGTTCAGCGCAGCTCAACTTACCTTTTAGAAACAAGTTTTTGGAAACAAAAAAGGGCGGATGGCTAGAAGCCACCCGCCCCTTCTTGTTTTTGGGGTTGGAGAGAACTCGAGATTAATCTTGTCCAAACATCTGCAAAGTTTTGTGCCGGATGATTCCCAGCTGCCGGTTGATCGGATGCTGCCGCGTCAAAAACGTCAGTACTGGGGGCCGCCGCTCGACCAGTCGGTTCATAGCGATCGTCAATCGCACATCTCGCCGCGCAAATTTTAGCCCGGACTGCAGCGCTTCTACTGCTTCCTCGCGCCGCCCCGCGGTCGCATACACTTCCGCCAGGTTCAGATACAGCTGTGCCTGATTCCGCTTCATCCGCACCGCCGTATCGCACAGTCTTTCGGCCTCGCCCCACTTCTGCTCGGAGCGCGCCAGCACCACTCCCAGGTAAGACATGTAGTACGGATTGTTTCTATCGAGGTCTACTGCTCGCTTCATATGCGGCAACGCCTTTACCGCATAGTTGTCTCGCAGCAGCGTTAATCCGGTTTTGAATTCGCGGAAGGCTTCCGTGTCCATCATTGCTTCACCTCGTTGCCCCCGTCCTTTTCAGGATGGGCTAGGATTAGGACTCCCCCGGGAAGCTGGAAACTTGCCGCGCGCTGCTAAAAAAGGACACTCACCGCCCGGGTGCCGGGCTTGCTGAGTTGACCGCTCTGCGGTCACCCAAGAATAATGTTGCGTTCACCCAGTTGGTGTTCGATACGGCGGAGAGCAGTGTCGCGTTTTTGGTTCCCATCCCAGTCCTTCTTGAACCTACGCGCACTTTGTTCAGGAATCTACTGACCCGTGGGACAGTCTTGGGTCAGCCGCACTGGCGTAGTGATGAGGCAGGCAAGGACAGGAGGCAAAAGTCCGCCAATGTGGGTCTTTTTTTGTTTTTGTGAAGTGCCCGCTAGACAAGGCGCCCAGTAAACGCCCGAGTACACTGCTGAAACTTATTTCGTCAACTTCTTCCAGCCCTTCCGCCAGTCTTCCCAATCCTTAAGCGTGGCCTTGCACATTGCTTTAGACGCCTTGTGCAGCCAGCGGCCTTTTCTCTGCGCCAAATCTCGCTTGACCTCAGGAATGGCCTGCGTAGAGCCGAAGTGCATGTTGGCCGTTTCCCATCCCATCGAATAGAGCAGCCGCGCCTCATCTCGTTCTGCCGCCAGGGAAACCAGTTCGATCCGCGAGCAGTCTGGCGCCAGCCGACGCACCACCCACCTTTTGTGAAACCGAACGAAAGGATCCAGTACACGCAAACAGTGTCCGATGAGCTTTGGTCCATACACCACCGCTGACGATGTCCCGCTGTGCCATGCAGATGCAGAAGGTCGAACGGCTTTGGCTTCGCGCGCAATGTAGGCGCCGCCCGAGGAAGATAAAGCCACGATCCGAGGATGGCCCAGACTGCCGAGGCCCGCAATTCGCTTTCTCAGTTGATACGCGCTCTTGGGCGGCAAAGACTCCTCGAGCAGTTCCCGCACTTCCTCCGGAGCTTTTGCGGTGAAAGGAGCCAAGTGCGTCAGCTTCTCCCAAAAATGAACGGGATCGCGCAGCTTGCTCAGCGCCATCAGCCGCAGCCACTGGTGATCCTCCGCCAGAATGAACGGTTTTCCACCCGCGGCCAGCGCGTCGCGGTAGCCTTCTTCGACTGCTTCCGCGGCCTCGCGCCGCGGCATGCTGAGGTGCTCCCCAAGAATCGCCAAATAAGCGCTCGTCGTGAGCCGCACCAAATCTATGGTATACGACGAGGGATAGACCTCATCCAGATCGTTCACGCCCCAGATGAGCCGCCCTTCCAGGTCTCGCCACGTCCCAAAATTTTCGACGTGCAAATCGCCCACCGCTAAAACTTTGGGCGCTTTCGCCAGCTCGCCGCACACTTCCGGCCAAAGCTGCAACCATCTGTAAAAGGTCGCGCGAAAGAATGGGAACGCCGCCTCGGCCATCAAGCGATGTTTAAGGCGCAGATCCTGCTTAATAATCGGGAGCTGGGCGCTCAGCCACTTCTCGAACGCAAACGTGGCTTCAATGATGCGGGGGATCATGCGCGATTCACACGCGCGCGTGTTCCGCGCGAGACGTCCCGCGCACACGTGATTCATAGATTGGGAAGCGCGCCGCGAACTCCGCAACCTGCTTGCGCACCCGCCGTTCCGTTTCCGCGTCGCCCAGATGCGAGAGAATCTCCCCAATCCAGCCGCCGATTTGTTCCATCTCCGCTCCGCACATTCCGCGCGTTGTCACCGACGGGCTTCCGAGCCGGATTCCGCCGCCCTTCATCGGGGGCAGGGGATCGAACGGTATCGAATTCTTGTTCACCGTAATCCCCGCGCGGTCCAGGGCCTTCTCCGCATCGCTCCCGGTAATGCCGCGTGAATGCACCTCGATCAAAAACACATGATTGTCTGTCCCGCCGGTCACAATCCGGAACCCGCGCTTTGCGATAGCCGCGGCAAGCGCCTTCGCGTTTGCCACCACCTGCTTCTGGTATTCCTTGAAACTCGGTTCCATCGCTTCCTTCAAGCAAACTGCCTTTGCCGCTATCGTGTGCACCAGCGGCCCGCCCTGCGTCCCAGGGAAAGTCAGCTTGTCCAATTCCTTCGCAAACGCCGCCTTGCACAACACCAACCCGCCACGCGGCCCACGCAATGTCTTGTGCGTGGTCGTCGACACAATGTCCGCATGCGGCACCGGGCTCGGATGCGCGCCCGCCGCAACCAACCCCGCGATGTGCGCCATATCCACAAAAAACAAAGCCCCCGCTGCCTTTGCCGCCTTTGCAATGCGCTCAAAATCAATAATCCTCGAATAAGCGCTAGCGCCGGCCACAATCATCTTCGGCTTGTGCTCCTGTGCCAGCCTGTCTATTTCGTCGTAATCAATCCGCTCGTCTTCTTTCTTCACCCCATACGCAATGAACTTGTACATCCGCCCCGAAAAATTCAAAGGATGCCCATGCGTCAAATGCCCGCCATGCGAAAGGTTCATGCCCAACACCACGTCATCCTTCTGCAAAGTGGACATATACACCGCGACATTCGCCGACGTCCCCGAATGCGCCTGCACATTGGCATGCTCCGCGCCAAACAACTCCTTCGCGCGATCAATCGCCAACTGCTCCACCTTATCCGCGTACTCACACCCGCCGTAATACCGCTTTCCCGGATAACCCTCCGCATACTTGTTCGTAAAAATCGACCCCATCGCCTCCAAAACCGCCTCCGAAACAAGGTTCTCCGATGGAATCAACTCCAACCCAGTAGCTTGTCGCTGCGCCTCTTCGCGCAACAATTCCGCAATCACCGGGTCCACCGCCTCCAGCGGCCTCTGCATCCGTTCATTAGCTTCAGTAGTCATCTCGGTTGTCCTATCAATTCAATTTCAATTCAGCCCAGCTCGTTCGTTTAATCTCAGTCAAGGTTCACCATCTTACTCCGCTCACACCTGTTCTGCGAAGCAACTGCTCTTCGCCAAAACTTCTGGAAATGG
>DATDHE010000472.1:0-13579 GCA_036521695.1 Candidatus Acidiferrum sp.
AGGGGGAATTTAGACAGCATCCGATCAAGAGAACCGCTTCGCCACCACCAACCTGCCCTGCGTCCAGGGCTCAGAAAAGGAATTTTGCCCTTACTCTGGAGATGTTGGCGACCAGTTTTCAGCTAATTTGGACAGCAGTGATTCCAAAGACTTTATTCACGTAACTGCGGAAGTTGGGCTAGTTCTCTATCGAAGGCGTTCCGGACTCAATCTTCCGCCGCAATCTAACTTCATTTGCCGGAACACTGTTAACACACTCGTTTGCCTTTGCGTCTTATAAGGAAGAGGATCGCATGGGTGGAGCTATGTGCAGGAGGCCTTACATGAATCAATCAGCAGCGCGGTCGCGCGGATGAGATTGGCCGGAGTAGGCGTGGTGGCGACTATTGCCCAAAGCACACCGGAGTAAGTATGACTCTCGGGAGCCACCTTCATCCTGCGCATTTCTTCCAATCCCTTGTCCAAGATATGCGCCATGGCCTGCGCATGCTGCGCAAGAATCCTGGCTTTACCGTGGTGGCAGTCCTCACTCTTGGTCTCGGCATCGGGGCAAACACCGCCATTTTCACGGTCATCAATGCCGTGCTACTCAGCCCGGTTCCCGGCGTTACACGTCCCGGCGAGCTTGTTATATTTGAGCGCTTGCAGAAAAATAACCCCGACTACTCCTTCGGCTATCCCGACTACCTTGACTACCTCGACCAGGCGCGATCCTTTACAGGTCTGGCTGCTCGCTGCCGAACTGCTCTCGCCCTGAGTCACGGCACAACCGCACGAATCGTCGGCGAATTGATCTCCGGCAACTACTTCTCTGTACTCGGAGTGCATCCCGCTGTCGGGCGCTTGATCGCTCCGGAAGATGTCCAAGCGGAAGGCGAGGCGCCTGTCGCCGTGTTGAGCTATGGAGTATGGCGAAGAATCTTCGGTTTGGATCCACAAATCGTTGGGAAGAATATTCTGCTCGACAGCCACAAGTTCACCGTTGTGGGAATCGCAGCGGCAGAATTCACGGGCACCGAGGTGGGCTCACCTACGGACGTTTGGCTGCCCCTGACGATGCAGCCTGTGGCCATGCCCCGAATGTCGCGTGGGGTTCTTCACAACAGGAATTCCGGATGGGTGCAGATCTTTGGCCGGTTAAAGCGCCGCGCCAGCCTCGCGGAAGCTCGCGGCGAAATGCAGATCATCGCCGCGCGGCTCGCGGCGGCGTACCCCCAGTCAAACGAGCACCGCAGTGTGGATGTGATCTCCAGCTTTGGTATGGATCCGGACGACCGCGCCGCTCTTCAAAAGTTCTTTGGCCTGCTGATCGCTTCCGTGGGACTTCTCCTGCTAATCTCCTGCAGCAACGTCGCTAATTTATTACTGTCCCGTGCGGACGCGCGTCGAAGAGAGACTGCAATGAGATTGGCGCTTGGAGCAAGCCGCGGTCGTCTGGTGCGGCAACTGTTGACGGAGGGAGTTTTGCTGTCTTTCCTGGCCGGCGGAGTGGGCCTCCTCCTGGCGCCGTGGACGGGCAGACTTATACTCGCTATCCGACAACCGCTCTATGCGCTGCGCAACGTGGACACGTCACTTGATGGGCGAGTGTTGGGGTTCACGCTGTTAGTGGCATTGCTGACGGGAGTGTTGTTCTCTCTTGTGCCTGCCCTGCAATCTTCAAAGGCCGATCTGGTCGTCACGCTGAAGGACAGCGCGCCCGGAGCCGGACGGCGCTCGCGTCTGAGAAACGTTCTAGTCTCATCGCAGGTCGCCCTTTCCTTAGTCCTGCTGGTCGTGGCAGGCGTGACCGTCCGAAAAATGCAGCAGCTCATGACTCAGGATCCCGGCTTCACCACCTCCAACTTGCTGATGATGTCTATTTCGCCGGTCATCCAGGGATACTCAGAGTCGGAAGCGGAGCGCTTCTATGAGCAGCTCCTGACACGCGTCGAGAGGATTCCTGGAGTTCAGTCAGCGAGCCTTGCCTCGACAGTTCCTCCGGAAGATTGGAGCGGCCGGGTTTCGATTTTTTACGAAGGACAAGCGCCGCCCTTGGAATACTACCGTGGACACGAATTCGAGGTGGGCATTCGAGTCGATATGAATACTGTTGCCTCGGACTATTTCCGGACTATGGGGATTCCGATTCTACAGGGCAGGGACTTTACCGAACGGGATAGGCCAGGAGCGCCGCTAGTTGGGATCGTGAGCCAGCGGCTGGCGCAACGCCTTTGGCCGGATCAGGATGCAGTGGGCAAACGAATTGAGTGGCCTTCGTGGGTGGGACCTCCGCGGCCGCCGATCGAGATTATCGGCGTTTCTGCAGACGCCAAGTACCGCTCTCTGATAGCCGACGCCCCACTTCTGCTTTACTTGCCGGAATTCCAGAATTATAACGGAACGCCGACGCTTGTCATTCACACTTCGGGAAAACCCAAGGATTTTCTTCCGGCGGTGCGCAAGGAAGTCGCGGCGCTTGACGTGAACTTGCCAGTCTTCGCCGTGAAAACGATGTCCGACCAAGTTGACGATTCCCTCTGGCAGCCGCGGATGGCCGCAGGGATCTTAGGGAGTCTCAGCTTCCTGGCTCTCGCGCTCGCAGCCGTCGGACTTTATGCAGTGGTCTCTCAGTGGATGGGACGGCGGACGCGGGAGATTGGGATTCGAATGGCGCTCGGCGCGAAACCGTCCGGTGTGATGCGCCTGATTTTGGGATACGGAGCCCGGCTGGCGCTTCGGGGAATCGCAGCTGGATTGCTGATTTCTTCAGGGGTAACTCGCTTCGTCTCGTCGCTGCTCTTCGGCGCGAGCAGCACCGACGTTTTGACGATCGCGGTCATCGCCGCTCTACTACTGCTCCTGACGCTGGCCGCTTGTTACGTCCCCGCGCGTCGCGCAATGCGTGTGGACCCCATGGTCGCTCTGCGCTACGAATAAATCATGGTTCTTCGAACCACAACGAACCATGAAAATAGCCGCAAGGTGTCCCATTGAAAGTAAAAGGGTTACCGCTATTTTCTAAGGAATAGAACTTACTTTCCAGTCGTTGATGGTACGTTACGCCAGCGAATCGGCGATGACCCATTCCGGGTGGTAATTGTTCGAACGTAAGAACCGATCACCCATCATCCGGATATCCAATAAGCCTTACCTCCTTTCCCCACCTCATTGACGCTGACCTAGACAAAATTCGGCGCCGCTAATGCCAATGGCGCGCAAACAGTAATTCCTCAATCGTAGTGGTTTTCGGCAGGCATGGCGTCTCAAGGCTTATCGGTAACGATCAGTCGCCTCAGTGTAGAGCTATGTGCAGAGAATTTCTACTTGCGAGTGCAACACGGAAGTAATGTCGGGCGTGACTGCGAACAGGGTTCAAAAAAACCTTTCCTCGAATTTTAGAACCACCTAAGAGCGACGCAGATCGACGGTTGGCCCCCTAGAGCGTCCCGACCGACAACCTCCAACTCCGGGGCGATCTGCTATCAATCCTTGCGGGTGCGTAGCGCACAGCAAAAACAACTGTTACGGGCAGTGAACAGCGTCACTTTTGAGCAAGCTAAAGTCAGGCTTTGCAGATACGCAGTTCGCGCGGTTTTTTGGGCAGATTCGGCAGATTAAAGATTTTGGGCAGGTTGGGTCGCAGGCAACTTTGATCGAGTTCCTTGCGTCTACCGGTTGAGCTGGCACCGTTTATCAGAGTTCAATCGAGATTGGAGGGGGCGGCGCAGTTACGAAGACCTCAGCGGCTAGGATTCTCCCAGCATACGGACCAACAACACGGTCCGATCATCACGTTGCTCCCCAAAGTCCGAAACCGAACGCATCAGCGCTTCGTAGATTTGGGGCAAGGATTCCGTGGCGTGAGCCTTGATTAATCCTTCCAGCCGCACCAAGCCGAATTCCTCGTCAGCGTCATTCACAGTTTCCGTTAAACCATCCGTTACCACGACGAACAAATCCTCTGGACCACAACTGTCGTGCGCACTGACGTAACTCGGTTTCGGGACGAGCCCAAGCGGGTATTGCTGCATCGCACAGCGGATTATCTCTTGCGACTTCTTTCGGTAATGCAGGATTGGCGGGTGACCAACCAACGAGAACTCGACTCGAGACGATTCATCAAATCGTAGCGCTGCCAGCGTGGCATACATTTCCGGTTCCTTGACCGCCGGAAGCACCGCGTTAACGCTTTCGAGCACTGCCGGCAGCGTCGCCTCCGTCAGCAATGCTTGCCGCATCGCAGTCTTCAGCATGCCCATTAAGATGCCCGCCGAAATACCATGCCCGGAGACATCCGCGACGTACGCAAACACTTTGTTGCCGTCGGCTACTAAGTCCACCAAGTCGCCCCCTACCTTGGCGCTGGGTGCCGTTCTCCCAAAAACCTCCAATCCGCACCCGCGATACAACAGCGGTGGGACGAGCGTGCTTTGGATGGCGTGTGCGAATGACAATTCCGTTTGCATGGCCACGTGCGCAATGCCTTCAGTGGTGGTGAAACTCAGAAACAAACGGTAGCCCACCATCATGGCCAGGAAGAGATATGTTGCGTCCATGATGACTCGTTGCCGCGAAAACTCCGGAGTGCGCTGTTGTCGGGGGAGACGGGCGAAGCAGAGAAAAGCGGCGAGAATCATGAGCATCGGCACCATCATGAAATGAGGACTTCGAACTTCGGTTACGATGACGACGATGTGCAATCCGCCTAGCGTTACAGCCATCAGCAGCACCCCCCACAACGGATAGATGCCACCAGCAAGTAGGTCGAGGAAAAACGCGACACCGCTGAGAACCAAAAACAAGGCCGCGAAAAATTTCGCCGCTCGCCGAGCCGGTAAGCGTTGCCAATAGCGTCTCCGCTGCCGAGTCAAGCCGAACGTGTAGAGGGGGAATATCAGATCCAGGAACCATTGTCCCGCACGTCGCAGAGTAGTGCGGGCAAAGATTGTTGAGGACGCGGCCATTGAGCGGCTACTCTATCGGAATTGCATCGGCTCGGCCAAAAATTCTCTAGGGCGCGGTGTGGAAGTGCTCTCATAAATCCCGATTCGTCGAATTACGGGGACAACGCCCCTCTAGAGCTTTTGGCGTGCGGCCGCCGACCCCCTGCCAAAAACCCTGCTAGACGTTTTTGGGTAAGCAAGGACGGGACTTCTCGCCATAGATGGCCCTCTGGACCGTCCCTTTGGTCCATCCCGTTTCTGTGGCGACCGTCCAACCCGGTAACGCCTACTACGGGCCGGTGAATCGATTCAAAAAAACAGTTGGTTTCGGAACCCGCAGTAAGCGAATAACCAGGGCATTGATTCTATTGGACTTGCGGGCTGCTGGCGGATAGGGATTTCCGAACCTGCGTGGCACTTTTCCGATAACCGTATCAGGACCTTGCCGGAAATTGAGTGCCGGTATCATCACTTCCTCAAATGTTTTGCCCTGAATGCCGCGCAGAACATCGTCCTGGATTTACCCGCTGCTCTTGAGGATCCCGCGATTTGGAAGTCGCGGGCCTGTCCGGTGGAACGTGCGACAACTTTGGTCCGGCGGATCAGAAACGAATCGCCGCCATGAGCACGAATTGCGCGGAGTGAATCAAACTGGAACTTGGAGTCAAGAGACGGGAATTGGGAGGGAAGGCGCGGAGGTTGTTGCGGGCAGGCAGGTGAGTTAAGTTGGAGCTGCGTTCGAGGCTCCTTTGGCCACTGAGTTCAGTTCCTGGAAACTGGCAGTCAAGCCGCTTCTCCGTGAGGTACTTCGGGCGGAGCAACGGATCGTTTTCGGGGGCGTAATGATCTCCGCGCTGTTCGCGGTGGTGCTGCCGCGCACACCGCTGCTTTTCATGGGCGTTTGTATTCTGGTAGTCGGGAACGCCATGTACGCGTTGCTCCTTTCCGGCGGCCGGATTTATAGGCACCGACCGTTCCCGTGGAATTGGGTCCTCTATATACCCCTGCTAGTGTTTGGCGCGTTTTTGAGCGCGTGCGCGTCGGTGGCACTGCTTCGCTGGATGCACGTGTCAGTGGGACCCTACTGGCAAGTATTTCACGCGAGTTGGAAGTTCGTCGTGGTGGCGTGCATGGTTGGGGGTATTGCCGGATATGCGGTTTTACAGATTCAGGAGAGATTGCAGGCCAAGAACAAACTTTTGGAGCAAGCCGTAGAGCGCGGAACGCTGCAATTGCAGGAGCAGGAACAGGAGTTGAAGCGCGCGCCGGAGATCCAGAAGGACTTGCTGCCGAAGGAATTGCCGCAGCTTCCGGGCATCGGGTTGGCGGGCGCGTGGCAACCGGCGAGGACCGTGGGAGGGGACTATTTTGATGTGCTGCATCTGGATGACAATCGCATTGGGATTTGTGTGGGCGACGTTTCGGGAAAAGGGCTGACCGCTTCTCTGCTGATGGCGAATCTGCAAGCAGCTTTCCGGGCATATGCCCATGCCGGACGCCTCGCCCGCAATGGTGTGCGGAAAGTTGAATGCGTTCGTTTGCGGCAATGTGGCGCCCGGGAAATTCATTACGTTTTTTTATGGGATTTTGGACGGGCAGAAGAAAATTTTTACATACGAAAGCGCGGACACTGTCCCGGGATTCTGGTGCACGCTGGAGGGCAAACGGAGCTCCTGTCAGGGCAAGGTGGAGTTCTTGGGGTGCGGCCGGAGTGGACGTATCAGGATTTCACGATTCGACTGGCTTCGGGCGACCGCTTGTTGCTTTACACAGACGGAGTGAGCGAAGCGGCGAACAAAGAGGCGGAGGAATTCGGATACCAGCGAATCGCCGCAGCGGCTGCGTCGGCACGAGCGTCAGCGGCGGATTGCCAGCGGCGGGTGATGGAAGAGGTGATGAAATTCTGCGGCGGTGAGTTCGGCGATGATGTGACATTGATTGCCGGGGCGGTTCACTGACTTGAATGAGTCCGCTATCGTTCTAGCTCCTGGCCGAGTAGGCCCGGGGAATTGCACCCCGAGCCCCTCACAGATCCGTGCTTGACTGTCGCCAGTCACACGGCTCGTGCCCCCTTGGCGGTGAGCACGTTAGTCAGGACTACGAACCGCGACGGGCAAGCCTTCGAGCTATCGGCTTTGGCTTCGCTCTTTGGAGTTTTCTTCTAGGTCTTTATAGATGACATGCCCTTGGCGACCGCACGCTTTCTGTTCTTCTTGGGAAAGAGGAATCACCTTTTCGTTTGGCAACACCGAGTCGCACCGCATGTAACTCTCAAACCCGGGCGCTGAAAATACGAATACCACGCTGGCGGTTTCGGTTGTCGCGTTCTTTACACTTACCCAGGTATACGCCGGAATAAACACCGTTCCTCCCGCGTGCAGATCGCGTTCCTGGTCTCCTAGATGAACGTGAACTGTTCCTTTTTCGATGTACAAGATTTCATCCTGCCCGAGGTGCTTGTGTGTTGGAAATTCGTCCCCTGGAACTATGTCCTCGGTTCCCATAACGAGGTGCTGAGAACCATTGTTTTTTGGGCTGACCTTCAGCATGAAGTCCCCAGGAGGAGGCTCTCGCCAAATTCGCCGCTCACCTTCATTTTTCTCCAGCAGGAGAGGTTTCGGAGCAGCCTGGGGCGTAGTCGCGGCACTCGATTGCGCTGACCGAGTTTGAAAAACGCAAACCGCAACGAGCATCACTGCCACTGGCGCAAACGTTGTCCTAACTGAATTTGAGTTCATAGCACATCCCCTTTCGTGGGTGGCGTGCCTGATTGTATCACTCGATTGTTCGCTTCCTCATAGAGGCTCACACCATGGGCGGCTAGCCCCCGATAGGTCGTGCAACTGAAGTGCACGCAGCAATGGAAAGTGTAGGAAAGTCCGCTTACGGGTCATGTGCCTTGTGGGATCCAACTTGATTTCCGGTTATGCGTGCCGGTTAATCGGGACTTGTCCAAAGCGATTCCATTGCCTGATACAATGCTCACCCGCGTAGGTCTGAATGATGCGGCTCGAAATCTACGCTATCAGCCTAACGGCTGTCATCCTTGTGATGCTTGCGTACGTGTTGTTTGGTTGTGTGTTTCTGTTTCGCAAAAAGCCCCCAAAAACAGAAGAGGCCAAACGCGCTCCAGCCGCAACTTTTGGGATAGTGTTGCAAAGCGTGAGCTTCGTGCTGGCGTGGAATCCACCACGCATGCGATGGTGGCCTTTCCCTCCTTCGCATGCTGGTGAAATTGTGCTTGCGGCGACAACGGTTATCTTGGCTTATGCAAGTTGCTGGTTTAGCATCCGTGCCGTCCAGACCCTCGGAAAGCAATGGACCTACGCGGATCGCGTAATCAAAGGACATGAGCTCGTCACTCAGGGTCCGTACAGGGTCGCGCGGAATCCCATTTATCTCGGTATGTTCGGTCTAATCCTCTTGTCGTGCCTCGCGTTTTCTCGCTGGTGGAGCGCGCTGGCGGCTGTCGCGCTCTTTCTAATTGGCAACCACGTCGCCCACTGGAATGGGGCTCGACCGGACTCTGGTTCGCCCTGCTCGATGCGACAGGCAACGGTGTTCGACCGAAGCAGCCTGTTATTGCGCCTTTGCCACCGCCGCCGTTGGGCGACAATCTCAACTTGTTGGGTTGGAACCCGGCTATTTCTATGGCAGGCGCCTCGATTTCGCGCTGAGCGACTACGACGTGAAGGCGGGAACGTATTTCATAGCGTTCAAATATCACAGCTATTACCACGAGCGCGACGGCCTCGGATTATCGATACTCACGTGGGATGACGGCGAGATCGTCGCTAACAAAATCGAGATTTCCATTCGCTAGTTTGATTCTACATGCCTGAGAAGTCGGGAAACTGGGCGCCACGATTCATCATGTAGCTTTCACCCAGAGTAAATATTAGACCCGTAACGTGCCGTCCTTGTGCCTTCGGCAACAGAGGCAGTCAAGGCAATCGGGGACGCGTTGACGAGGTTCATTAAGCGTTCTGGAATATCTGACTCAGAGCTTTCGCGCTCCTTTCAAATGCCTTCCATGATTAGTCGTGCCGGTAAAGTTCGTACTAGGACCCAACCGGGCCCTTTTCGTCTCGCAGCCCGATTACCACCTTCGCGAGCGTTGAGGCTTTCACCTTCCTTCTCTTGAGAAATGCCCGAATCGTCTTGCGATCAAGTCCTGTCTCTTTCGTTGTTTTCCGCAATCCGCGCGCGCTGATCTCAGCGATGAGACTTTCATTGGCAGCCACCCGTCCGCCGTCGTAGTGAATGCACACGTCGTCGATATTTTCGATGAAATCGTCTTTACCCTGACCTCAACGCGCTTTGGGGTTAGTATCATTCGGGAAAAATTCGGCTACACCCCAGGGCGCGGCCAAAGCGATGCCGAAGAAACCAGGATTGCGCCTCATTTGACGAAGCGCAGAGCGATGGCAGGCGTAGAGGTCCGTGCCGCAGAAGGCGCTGGAGCGGCGAAAAGGTTCCTCAAATTCCGGTAGTGGCCAGTTTCGGGTAACGGCTGCGGGCTCAGGGCATCTGTACGTATTCTGAGAAACCAGATCAACGCGATTTCCAGGCCTGTCCTTCTTGACAATGGTGCAGTGTGTGGAGCCACACTAGCATTTCTCGTTCGCGGCACAATTATTCAAGAGCGAGTGGAGGTGTCTGATGGCGACAGCAAATCCAACCGAGGGATTGCGCGGAGCGGGTACGATCATCAAGAAAGCCAGTGGCTGGTTTATTGCCATGGCAGTAGTGTTTATCCTTCTTGGAATGATGGCAATTATTGAGCCGGGGATTGCGGGTTTGGCGGTAACGATTCTGGTAGGGTGGCTGCTAATATTTGGCGGCGGAGCGCATTTGATCGCGGCGTTCAGCGGCGGCGGAGCGGGGCGTGTAATCTGGCAGGTGTTGATCGGAATTGTGTATATCGTCGGTGGATTCTACTTTTTGACGCACCCATTGCTGGGGTTAGGAACGCTGACGCTGCTATTGGCAGTGATCATCCTGATGGAAGCAGTCTTCGAAGTCATCGCGTATTTCCGGATGCGTGGCGAAGGTGGCTCGGGCTGGCTACTGGTGAATGCGCTGATCACGCTGCTGCTGGGCGGACTGATCTGGTTTCACTGGCCGTCGAGCTCGGTGTGGGCAATCGGGATACTCGTAGGCGTGAATCTACTAATGACAGGATTTTCGCGTTTGATGTTTGGTCTTGCAGCGCGGAAGCTGGTAAGCCGCGTGGCGGCCTAGCGAACACATTTAAAACTGGCGTCTTAATTCACTTTTGCGATTACGGCAGCGACCGACCGGCCCAGTCCATAGACGTTCACGTTTTACTGGCCGAACAGGCACGTGAAGCCAACAGCCTGTCATCTCGGCGGCGCGCATTTCACTTTCAAGAAATCTCATGCACTCTTTGCATTTCTCGTTGCGTATGTGCGCGAGGAATTCATCCGCCGGACCGCGCCGGATGAGCTCACAACGAGGCTGGACCACGCTTTGACAATGCAACATTACTGGCATAGTGTTCCACGCCAGAGCGCGCAAAGTTAATGACACCTTCAATCGTGAAGAACGTAGTCAGGTTGCCCCTGCGACGGGTAAGCAGGTCCGCACGCGCATTTCCTACATGACCAGCGAGCAGTTGGGAGCCACCTTGTGAAGACTGGGTTCGTGAAGCTCAGCCGCTTCTCTACAACGCTCAGCCCTATTCTTGAGAGCTTTCCTTGATGGCCATCTCTCCTCAAAAACATCACGTGTTTTTTGAAAGCCAGATGCGCCGCCCTAAGTAGCGCAGAATCAGTCCGCCGTGCCCCCGCAGGAGGTAGTGTTTTTTGAAAGGGCCAGATGCGCGTTGGACACTTTGCCGAAGCTAGCGTGTAGCCCTGTAGAATCTCCGCCCAAGAGCGCCCTGTGCGCGTTGACGGGCAATCGTGGCGGTGTCCGTAACTACCGCCCGACCTGGCTAATCAAGGAGAAGCATTTGGTTCAGAGACTAGTACGAACTTTTACCAGGAATTACTCCGTTGTTTGAACCGACTCGCTGCGAGGCAGAGGTAGTAGCAATCGTCCTTGCTCCCCGAGTATTGGAAACGAATTAGCGCTTGAGGGTTCCCCCTCTCTGTGATAATCACCTCGTTCTATGCTGAGAAGGGCCGCCCTCGGAGTCCTGGCGCTAACGCTCTGCTCTCATCTCGCCATTCCTCAGTCCAATCCGGACGGAAAATCGCCCACTGTTGTCCTCGTCAAAGCTGCTCGCCTCCTCGACGTGCGCGCTGGCCGCTATATCGACAACGCCGCGGTCCTCATGGAAGGCGACCGCATCAAAGAAGTCGGTCCGGCGAAAGACATTCAGGCTCACGCGCCACAAACCGCCAAGCTTATCGATCTCCCAGGCGCAACACTTCTTCCGGGCCTCATCGACTGCCACACACACCTAATGGCGCGTGCGCCGAACACTCCTGACGGTTACATTCTCGATCTCGCTACGAAATCCCAAGCGTTCCGGGCTCTTGAGGGAGCCGCCGACGCACGCCTCACTCTGCATGTGGGCTTTACCACTGTGCGGGATGTCGAGAACGAAGGATCCGGCTACGCAGATGTCGCTCTTCGCGATGCCATCAATCAAGGGCTTGTCGAAGGACCGCGTATGCAGGTCGCCACACGCGCCGTTGCTGCCGTCGGTCAGTACGAGCCCTTCGGTGTCTCGCCGGATTTGCGCGATTTCCCCACAGGCGCCCAGATGGTCAGCGGCGCTGAAGAAGCTCGCCGCGCCGTACGCGAACAAATCGGCCACGGCGCTGACCTCATCAAGGTCTATGCCGACTGGGAGACTCCAACCCTCACTGTTGAGGAGATGCGCGTTATCGTCGATGAGGCGCACAAGCTCAAACGCAAAGTCGCCGCGCACGCCACCACCGCCGAAGGCATTTTCAACGCTGTCACGGCTGGCGTTGATTCCATCGAGCACGGCCACGCCGCCGACCGCAAGGACCTCGAACTCATGAAAGAAAAAGGCGTCTTCCTCGTTCCCACCGTTGGCGGCGTGGACGCTGGCTTCGAGCGGCGCTACCCAACCTTCACGCCCGAACAGCGCCAGCGTTTCGACGCCTACATGCAAAAGGTCCAGCAATCCCTTCAGATGGCCAAAGTGATCGGCGTCAAGATCGCCAACGGCTATGACGCCGGAAGCGCCGACCGCCAGGGGCACAACGCCGAAGAACTGGTCTCTCTCGTCAAGCGCGGCCTCACTCCGCTCGAAGCCATTCGCGCCGCCACCGTCACCGCGTCCGAACTTCTCTCGTGGGAGGATCGCGTCGGCGCCATCGAACCCGGCAAATTCGCCGACCTCATCGCCGTCCAGAGCGGCGACCCGCTCACCGACATCACGGTCCTCCGGCAGGTCAAATTCGTGATGAAAGGCGGCGTCGTTGTCGTGGACACCTTTCACATTCCGGTCAACTAAATCCAGCCGTCGCTGTTCTTCTTGGTCCTTATCCCACGGCTGGAATTTTTTACGTTCGCAGCCTGCTTATTTGAGTGGGAATCTGTTTTGACCTTCCATGCCATGTGCTCCAAAAATCGCAAGAATCTGGTTCCCATGCAAGCCTCTCCGCAGCCAGCGGCCCGACGAAAGGCAGCCGACTTCCTCCTAGTACGGGCCGACCTCGTTAGAGGAACCCGGTTTACCAGGACATGGCGGTTTGCTGAGTTAGTGTTCGAGCCTCTTACTTCGGTGGTGGTGCGGACTGGTTTTCACTTGTCGGCGGCACGATCCCCTTCAGTCGCAGATAGGTCACCATGTTCCCATAGTGCTCATCCGTGTGCGCGGTATTGATCGAGAACAACGTCAGCTTCGCTAGGTCGAAGTTGAAGAATTTCACCATCTGGCTGCCTTTTGCATCGGTCATGCTGTCGAATGCCTTGTTGCAGTACGCCACTCCGTCCTTGAGCGCAGCCACGAGGTCTGCCTTTGACGTCTTGGTTTTTTCGATGTCCTTTGCTGGATTTGCTTCACATATGGCTTGCGAGCAGAACATGTACGAAGCGTCGGCCACATGGCCAACGAGCTGGCCAAAAGTGCGAACCTCCGGTGTCGGCTTGAAGGAGTAGTTTTCTTCTGGCATTTTCTGCGCCGCACCGACGACCGCGCTGCTTACAAACGAGTAAAAACCTTTTTCGCTCGCGGTAATCGGGTTCGCGGGCGGAGCGGATTGCGCCGGTGGAGCCGTCGACGCCGGTGGCTTCTCCTGCCCGAGCAGAGCAACGGGAGCTGCCATCAATGCAACAACCACAAAACCGAGTCTTTTGTTCATGAGACTCCTTTCGGGAAATCGTGCCACCTTGCGGATCATAAAGGACCTTCCTTCCGAACACCCGCAATCTACTATACGCACGAAGTGCCGAGTTGTTTCACGTCACACAGCTAAGTCTGGTAAGCTCCGACTGCGTCTTTGACGCGTCGCTAGTGCCAGGAAACTTGTCTGGGGCGATTCCTTGATTTGAAAGGACTTATCAACAAGTTCCTGGGGAGTCGCGTAAACGGGAACTTGAAATCCACGGTTATCCGGTTTGGACGTAGCCGCCCGGCGGCGGACGCTACGCGTGAGGTAATGGAGCGTTGGTTGCTTGATGGATTGGATGTAAGTGTGGGTCACAGG
>DATDHE010000473.1:0-3152 GCA_036521695.1 Candidatus Acidiferrum sp.
TTCGCTTCCAATGTCTGTTTTGTCATTAAGAGGAGACGTCCCAGCGAGGAACGGGCCTTGTCGACGGCCACCTTGCGCACGATGCTTCCTTTTAATCCGGTTAGGCCGGCCTGCTTCGACCCTTTGACGGTAACGAGGTAGAAACCAGTGCGTTGCGGATCTCTGACGCAGATCGTGAGGTCGAGCGCTGTTTCGAAGTAGTGGCTTGCGTAGAGCTGTTTCTCAGCTAATGCATAAGCAGGGTCCGTTGGACTTGCTCCGCGATACACGATCCGCTGCACGATCCGAAAGGTAGGCTTCAATCCAAAATTAACTTTCTCCCAGTAGAAACCAGCCTGCACTTTGTCAGAGCTCGCCTTGGGATATTCAAGAAGATATTCGTTGAGTTCGGGAAGGTACACCGGAAGTGCGCGTAATCGTGTTATTAGTGTCTGAAAGGTTTCCGCCACCGCAGCAGGATGGTTTTTGTCACGGTAGACTCCAAGTGCTGCATTGCCTCCATTCCTGTAATTGAGTAGCGCCTGAAACGCCATTTGACGGGCCAGCTGATTCACCTTGTCGGCGACGTCAGGGGCGGACCAGTCGATGGACTGCTTAAAGCCCTCCATCGCCTCCGTTGGCAGTTGAACCTCGCAATGTCCCAGCTTGCAATTTCTCAGTTCGTCGATGTCTTGCTTTTCAAGGGTGAAGCCCGCAAGGTCCGAAATCTGTGGCGGATCACTGAAGCTTTGAATTGCCAGATAGCCCGGGAGCTTGCGCAACGCGTCGACGTCCGTTGCGAGTTTCAGGTAACTCTCAGGACTCGCCTCGACGTATACCGAGCCGAAGACAAACACTTCGTCAGGAGTGCGCGATTCAATAACTTTGGCAACGGCCTTCCCTGAGCGGATCGCTGCTATCTGGTCTTCACTTAAGCCAACAAACTCTCGGAAGAATCTATACGGCTCGTCCGGGCCTTGACCCTTAGTGACAGGTGCTATCAGCAGCAACGCGGCTGCAAGCGCGATGCAAACTCTGGTCCTCATCATTGCCTTTCACCTCCATTGTGTTCGTCGACCCGCCTCTCTTCGTCACTATCATGTAGGTGGCTCCGACTGCTGCCCAGAAGATGGACCGCACCCGCCGGCACAAAGCCAACGTCAATCCTGCGGTTCCCGTCACACCAAACAGATTTGCAATGAGCATATTCCCGCCTTCGTAGGTTCCGAGGTTACCCGGACTCAGCGCGCCAACGAGGTTGATCACTTTGGTCAAGCCTTCCATCGCAAACGCGCCAACCACAGCAACATCTGCTCCCATAAATCGCAGAATGAGGTACACCTCCAAGACCGCCATCGCGTGCCACAGGAAATTGAGGATCAGGCTCGCACAGAACGCGACAGGCTCTTTGCGACAAAAGCTGAGCAGGTTCTGTTCGGCTGAATCGATAACCGATAACTTATCGCTGACCAGTTTGTGAAGCCGCGGCAATCGCCCAATCGCTCTAGCGGTGTTTCCCATTAGTCGCCACCCACTTGCGACAGCCACAGCTGAAATGGCCACTATTGCGATGAGAACGCCAGCGAGTAGCAGTGCGTAAATTCGCCATCGACCATCAACAACGGGAACGAGCAACAGAGTAGCGGTAATCCCCAATACTGTGACCACTACCGCTGTGAAAGCATGCAATCCTCCATCAATCGCGGAAGACGATATTCCATTCGCCAGTGGCACTGCCGAACCAAGCATGGCAATGCGCAGGCCCTCCCCAAATAGCTTTCCGGCAAAACCAAGTTGCCCGACTGCATCAGAGACGAGCTGCGCTCCAAGGCTGCGCGACCAGGAGAGAGCGCTGATATCGCATGCAAAAGTCTGTCGCCATGCGCATGTCTTAATCAGCTGAGAAAAACCTCCCAGGATGATGATCAAAGCCAGGCCCCAGCCGACCGCCTGAACTTGCTTCCAAACGGCCCCGGGGCCGGCTCGAAATACCATGTACCCCAGTAGGCTGACCCCAAGGAGAAGAACAAACGATCGAAAAAAACCTCGAGGCGCTTTGCGATGAGTCTCAAATCTTTCGGTGGACGTCATATTCAGGCTCCGATGTAGTTACCCTTTCCGAGGTTTGGATCTGTTAGCAACAGATCGGTCGCCGTTTGCGGGAGGCTCACCTAACGTGGTCAGCTGCGAGCTGCCATTTGGAGCGACACGCAAATTCAGACGCTCGCACACATCGAGCACGTAGGAATTGGGGGCGACAAACTGGGCTCCGAACTGGCCAAGAAAAGACAGCACTTCTTCCCCTACCGCGTCGATGAATACCACTTCCGTCAGATCGACAAGAGCCTTTCCGCGCGCGGCGAAGCGCTCTGCCAGCGTGCGAGTGTGTTCTGCGTCATCACCAGTGAATCGGCCTTCCAGCCTTAGGATCAAAGTCTCAGCCGAATCGCATATTTCCACGCGGAGCATCCCGCCTCCTTAGTATGTGAGTCACCGGAAAAATCACCGGCCATGCCCGTTTCAACGGGCGTTCCCCTACGAACTATCGCCCAATGAAACAGCAGGTCTCGTGCCAGAAGGCGGCCGGGGTAAGTTATTCGAATCAATAGATATGGCGGAATGCGTTCGAATGGAACTTGCCCTCATGCGGGCGAAGCCCCGATGTGGGCACGGTATGTCCTTTTCCAAGAGCACGAAGGCCAAGCTGCCAACTGTCTTTTCGGGGAGGCAGGCAGCGGCGATCTAGCCAGTCAACAGGTTCACCTTCCGCAGCAGATCAGCCTTGCGACTGGTGTGTGCCGGTTCTGAACAGAATCGGATGAGGTCTCGCGATTGTTGCCTGCCATCATCGCTCACGCGGCAGCATTGCCCGCATTCGGGCACGCCGAACTTGGGAGTGATGCGTCGGCCACCAATAGATCGAACAACTTGCGAGCGTTGCAGGTTGGCATGGTCCCTGCATTACTCACAGGCCGGGACACAAAATGAATCCACTGACCAAAAAACACACAGAGGGCACGACAGAACGTCGGACCGTAAAAGTATCTTTATCCCGCGTGGCTCTGACTCTGTGCCTCCAGCTCACCCTCCTTTCGGTTGGTTGGGCACAGACGCCGGAGCCCGCTACCACCACCGCGCCGCTGTTGACCTTGGATGAAGCGGTCCGGATTGCA
>DATDHE010000474.1:0-5160 GCA_036521695.1 Candidatus Acidiferrum sp.
CTTCAGGCGCGCTTCGACAGCGAAACCAATGGAGTGCACAAGGCCAAAATGCTGCAAAAGCTTGGCGACGCGGAATTCGAGGAAGCCAGCCGCGCGGAAAAGGCTGGTGATTACACCACGGTCGATCTGCTCATGGAGAAATACAGAGACAACGTGCGCGCCGCATCGCAGGTTTTAGAAAAGGAAAATCCGGATGGCGAACGCCATCCTAATGGCTACAAACAGCTCGAAATGCACGTCCAAAAGGGATTGCGCCAAGTCGACGAGATTCTGCTGCTTGCGCCTGGGGAATATAAACCTCCTCTGCAGCTTGTTCGAAGCGATCTCCTGACCTTAGACGATGAATTGCTTAGGTCTCTCTTTCCGAGGAAGCACGAGAACAAGCCGGCACCGCCCGCGGCTCCCACAGGCGCTCCTCCCAATGCGGAAGTGCACTCATGAAACTTCGTCTCTGCATTTTGTTTCTATCAGTTGGATTTTTTTACTGCGCCACGGCTGCTCACGCCGCCCCTAAGACGCAGAAGGACTATCTTTCCTCCCTTGAGGCCGACAAAATACGCGAAGCCGAAACGCCTAACGAGCGCATCACGCTTTTTCTGTCTTTCGCGGATGACCGCATCAAGAAGCTTCAGTACGAATTGGAACATCCATCCGACAATAGGCATGTGGAGATGGTCAATTCTCTTTTGAACGCTTACGTTGGCTGCGTGGATGATGCCGCGGACCTCATCCAGCTCGGCATCGAAAAGCAGCAGAACATTCGCAAAGGCATCGACCTGATGGCTTCGCGGACGAAAGACTTCCTCGCCATCCTGCAAAAAATTCCAACCGATGCGCCCGACTCGGAACTCTATAAGGACAATCTGGACGACGCCTTGGAGGGCACGCGCGACGCTTCCAAGGAAGCGGAAGCCGCCAAGAAAAATGTCGCCCCGCCCCCAGTGCGGCGAAAGAAATGACTGCGGCGACCCAAATTCCGCCAGCGCAGCAATTGAGTTTGGTGATGGACGCAGCTCCGCCCATCAAATTAACCCGCGCGAAGAAATCTGCCTCAAAAAAGAAGCACCGCGCGACCCGCCGCGCGAGTTCTCCAGTCCCCGGTGGCGCAGCGCTTTTTCAGCGCGTCTTTACGCGGCTCGGTTGCGACGGTCGCCCGCCGCGTTTCCGTGTTGAGTATTACCCCTATGCAAGCCTCGTACTTACCATCCGGCGCCGCGAAGATGTAGTTTTCGTCCGCTTCTCGGATCTGCTTCAGCGCGCTCCACTACCCGTGCTCGAAGGCGCCGCCGCCTTGCTGCTCTCGCGCGTCTATCGCCGCAAAGCGCCGCGCGCATTGGTGGAGCCCTACTTGAGCTATGCGCGCTCCAACCGCACGCGCAGCCGCATCAGCCGCATGCGCCGCGCCCGCGTTCGTCTTGCCTCCACTGGCCCGCGAGGCCGCCACTTCGATCTCGAGCAAATGTTCGAACGGCTAAATGAAGGATATTTTTCCGGAAGCTTGCAGCGTCCGCACATCGGCTGGAGTACCCGAGGTTGGCGCCGCCAGTTCGGCTGCTACGACCCCGGCCCCAATCAAATCTTGCTAAATCGCCGCATGGATCATCCCCGTGTCCCGCAAGTCGCGGTCGAATACGTCCTCTACCACGAAATGCTTCACCTAAAACATCCTACCCGCCGCTCCGGCTGCAGCCTCGTCTCTCACTCCCCCGAATTCCGCGCCGAAGAAAAATTCTTCGCCGAGTTCGACCGCGCCCGCCGCATCCTCGACCACCTAGCTCGCTGACTTCCCGCTCCGCTGTCTTCGTGTTTTTGCTTTCTGGGTCTTTGCGGTCCGCCGTCCTGAACGAACCACTCTTAGTTAGTTAGTCTTCACACCGATAAACCGCATTCGCCGGTCGGCCCGTGGCTCTAGTTCATCCTGAACCGACGATTTTCGGCGGCTCCCAGTTGTAATAATCGGCGCTTCGCCGCGTCTTCGATGTGTGATCCTGCCCGAAACTCTATTTCAGGACGTGCGTTACGGCATCCGCACGTTGCGTCGCAATCTCGGCTTCACCGCCGTCTCCGTTCTGGCGCTTGCGCTCGGTATCGGCGTGAATACCGGCACGTTCACTGCGTACAAGGCGCTCGTTGGCCGGCCTCTCGATGCACGCGACCCCGCCGGAATGGTCAATCTCTCGCTGACCCTTCAGTCGGGCGTCAACTCTTTTTTGTTCAGCTATCCGGATTACGAGGCCTATCGGGACCACGTCCACACCTGCAGCGGCCTCATCGCGTGGTCCAACGACCAACTGACTCTCACGGATGCCGGCGGCGTTCTCAGTGAACGCACTGCCGCGGCTGGCTCCCTGCTCGGAAGACTCGGGCTGCTCCCGCCGGCAGCGAACAATGCCGAGTTTGCCGGCACCTTTATCGTTTCGGAAAACTACTTCTCGGTTCTCGGAGTCCCGCAACTGCGCGGCCGCACCTTTGAATCCATCGTTTCGTCTGAGCTTGCAGCTTCGCCTTCAGTTCTCATTAGCGAGAACTACTGGCAAAAACGCTTTGCCGGCGATCCTGCGGTGCTGGGCAGAACCATTCGCCTCAACGGTGTGCCATTTACTATCGTGGGCATTACGCCCCACGACTTCGTTGGCACCAGTGTTGGCGTGCCGAATTTCTGGCTTCCACTCGGCCTTGAACCGCTGGTTCATCCCGACTCCAACCCGCTTCATGACCGCGAAAACCTGCGCTTGCGCGTTTTCGGCAGACTCGCAAGCGGCGCCGATATCCGCCAGGCTCAAGCGGAGATGACCCTGCTCACGTCTCGCCTCCGCAGCCTGCATGATCCGAACTCGGAATTCAGCAGACCCTCTACGGCACTGCTCTCGCCGGGCTCTCCATTGCCCGGCAAGCTGCCCGCCTCACTCAAGTACACCATTCTGCTCATCATGGTCGCGGCCGGTATGGTCCTTGTCATCGCTTGCGCTAATGCCGCCAGCCTTCAACTCGCCCGTGCTACAACTCGTCAGAGCGAACTGAGCATGCGCCTGTCGCTGGGTGCCGGCCGGGCACGTCTCATACAGCAATTGTTGACCGAGAGCGCCCTACTCGGTCTGCTCGCCGGCCTCATCGCGATGCCTTGCACCTGGGCCATTCTGAAGGCAGGCGCCATCATGTTTAGGCAAGCCTTCCCAGTCGAGATTGGCACGATCGTGCTTCGCGTAACCCCCGACCTCGAAGTCTTTGCTTACGTCCTGGCAATTTCCATATTCGCGGGTCTGCTGTTCGGCCTCGCACCGGCCCTGGAAAGCTCGCGGTCCGCGCTCTGCTCTGCAATCAAGGGCAACGCGGGAAGCTCACCGGTTCGCAGGCGCCGTCTTCGCGACCTGCTCATCGCCTCCCAAGTCGCCGTCTCACTGGTGCTCATGATTGCCGGTGGCATGTTGATTCGCAGCTCGCTTCATACCCTTGCGATGCCTACCGGCTACGATGGCAAACACGTCGTCGACCTCGATTTCCGCTTTCCCGAAGGCTCGAAATTTAGCCCGGACCGGAAGCTTGCCCTAATCCACGAAGTTCGCACCCGTATCGCTGTCCTGCCCGGAGTCGCGGGCATCACCAGTGCTCGCGCCCCCGACGACAACAACGTTCGAGCCGCCGCCGTCTCGCTCAACGGAGAAAAGCCCTCTTCCAAAAACCGGCAGGGCAATCTCTATTACACCTGGGTTCAGCCAAATTACTTCCAGACCCTCGGCATTCCGGTTTTGCTCGGCAGCGGATTTCAGCCGCAGGCCGGCCAGCCTGAGCGCTCCGCAATGCTCAGCGAATCCGCGGCCAGACGGCTCTGGCCCGGCCGAAACCCAATCGGCCGCACGCTTCGTTTGGGCACAGGCGATCAGTTCCACGCCAAGGGCGAGCTTCTTCCTGACGGGCCAACCTGGCAAGTCATCGGCGTGGCGAGCGACACACGCGGCGTTGAGATGGACGGCAGCGATTCCGCACAGGTCTACCTTCCATTGCCCGAAGATCGGCTGCAGGACTATCCAATTCTCGTCCGCACACAGTCCGACCCGAGGCTGGTCAGCCGTGCCATCGACTCCGAGGTCTCGTCCGTCGATCCCAACCTGGTGTCATCCACCTCCACTCTGCTGGAGATGCTTCACCAGACCCCGCCTTTCCTCGGGTCCGCTTTCGCAGCCGCTGTTGCGACGACCGTGAGCTTGTTCGGACTTTTGCTAGCCGCGATGGGCATCTGGGGCACAGTCAGCTATGTCGTTGCTCTTCGCACGCGCGAAATCGGTATCCGCATGGCCGTCGGCGCCCAAAAACAGGACGTGCTCGGACTCGTCCTGCGCGAAAGCACCCGCCCCGTCCTCGTTGGATTGCTTGTCGGAATGTTTCTAGCTGTGGCAGCCTCTTATCTGTTGCGCGGAATCCTCTTTGGACTCCACACCGTCGATGGTATCTCCTTCGTCGGTGCCTCCCTCTTGTTTCTGGTTATTGCTCTGCTGGCCGCTTACCCTCCATCCCGGCGGGCCATGCGCGTCGATCCCATGGTGGCGCTCAGATACGAATGAAGCATCGCGAATACCGCTTAGGAAGCGGCGCCGTGTTCACCACATTCTTGTGTGCGGCTTGGTTTCGCGAGGACACTGCCGGAGGTTCGAGCGATTGATTAGCTCTGTTACTTCCGTTCTTTCTCTACGTCCTTATACAGCTTGTCGATCTTTTTCTGAATCTTGTCCTTGTCCTCGGCCTTCGGATACAAATCCAAGTAGCGCTTATAGGACTGGATGGCCTTTTTCTTCATCCCTTTTTTCTCTTGCGCTTCGCCTAAGAAGCGGAAGGGAAGCGCGTACCCGGGCTTCGCCAATGTGGCGTCTTCGAAACGGTCGATGGCCGCGTCGATATCGCCTTTATGCATGTAGTATTCGCCCACCTGCATGTCTTTTTCTGCCCGCAATGGGTCCCAAGTAGGCTGATTCGGCGAATTTTGGGTGGCGGTATCCGTATTCGGCTTCGCGGGCTTCGGCTTGTCTGTCGGAGCTGGGGGGTTGTCCGGCGGATTTGGAGGCGGGTCCTGCGCCCCATTGCGTGCAGGTGCGCCAAGCATCAGGAAAACAAAAGCCGTTGCGTAGAAAACGTTTCGCGAGACTTTTTTCATGTAGTCCGTAGGAT
>DATDHE010000475.1:0-13783 GCA_036521695.1 Candidatus Acidiferrum sp.
CGCATCGTGGATTTCGATATTCACGTCTTAAGCCTCCAGAAGGGAATCGGGCTCTCTTTTCATCGTATCTGAGGGGGCGATAATGTCAAGAAAACGCGATAGGGCAGGGTTGTTCTTCGCCAAACTCCGTACAAGGCGATCTTCATCCATGTAACATGTTACGCGGCCTCTATGTAAGTTATTGATTTCATATCCGCTCTTGGTTTTGGCGAGGCACAAGGCGTATCCCGGCGAGCACCGGGGTCCGCCAGAGGACTGTAAATTGGCCGGATGCTGTTTCCTTAAATTCGAGGTAGGCTGGGCGGGCTTCATGCGCCGAGGCAAAAGAGGTACTCAAAAGAACCCAACCGATCGCGTAGATGAAGGACCAACGCAGGGACATCACAGGGGCGCCTCACCGGGAGGAGCAGGAACTTCCTTCTTGACTGGAGCACTCGTGGCAGGTGTTTTTGCCGCCTCACTCGGGGGAGCGGGCAGTATGGCTGTGTACTTGGCGCGCATCTCGGCGTAGGCCTTCTGCCAAGCTGTGGCCTTCTGCTCGCCGAGCCAAGCGATCTTCACATCGCCTTCAATTTCTTCGAAGGCCGGAATGCGCCCCGGAATCACGGTATTTACGAAAACAAGGTGCCAACCGTAGCCGGACTCAACCGGACCCTGCCACGATCCAGGTTTGAGCTTCTCCAGCGCCACGGCAAATTGCGGTCCGAATTCCTTCGCGATTGCGCTCGGGGCGCGGTCGCCGTAGTAGTCCTGGAACATGAATGAGTCACCGACAGAAGCAGCAAGCGGCGAGTTTTCCGGTTGGCCCGCGATCTTCGCCAACACTGTAGCAGCTTCCTCCTGGGCGTTCTTACCTCGCTTGTCCGGAGAAAAGTATAGATGCCTGAAGCTGTAGCGACTGGGCAAGGCGAACTTGCTGCTGTTCTTCTCGAACCAGGCTTTCAGTTCAGAGGCGGAAGGCTCGTGCGCGGCGGCCACGTCTTCGGCGAGAAACTGCATTTTCTGGGCCATGCGGCGCTTTACGATAGTGTCGTCTTTGTCGAGCCCCATCGCGAGGCCTTCCCGATAGAGAACTTCTTCGCGGATCTTGTCTTCGACCATTGCCTGAAACTCTTGCGGCGTCGGCTGGCGGTGCCACTGGGACTCGAAGTACGTCTCCATGATGCGCAGCTCGTCCAGGCTAAGAACAATCTGCTTCGAGGGCTCCACTCCCGGACGTCCGCGATTCAGGTAAGCGTAGATACCGAATAAAACCGCCCCGAGTAGCAGAAAGTGCAACAACGGCTCGCGCAGCCAGCGTTTCAGGTTTGATGAACGGGAGCGGCTTAGCCTGGCGCCTTCGACTGCGCGCTGCGCCTCGATATCTGCTATGGGAGAAAGACTCATTACATTACCCAACTCTATTTCTTACGAACTCCACCGGGCGCTGCCTGGTCCTACTCTGACGGCGACTCTCCTTTGCCCAAAGGATGCAGGAACAATGGCACCTTCGCGATTTCGTAGTTGGCGTAGCCGAACTCATTACTTCTTGCGCCGTAGTACTTATCTCCCATTTTGTAAATCGTCACAGCGTAGGGCTCCTGCGATAACGTCGTCACTATCTTGCCGTTCTTGATTGTGTAGGGTGAAGTTACTCCCTGATAGCCACTTTGGGCCACGTTCCCAACGCCGCTTGGCGTAGATGCGCTCTTACCCACATACCAAACGACGCTCTGGCCCTCTTCGGTGTAACTGACTTTGAAAAGCTCGCCCGTCACGTTGTTGCGCACCCAAAGGGCTTTGCCTACGACGAATGCTTTTAGTTGAGCGTCACCCAAGGCAGCAGCACCTTTCTTCTGCAGTTCGGCAACGGTCATGCCCGCAGGGGCGTTCTTTCGTGCGTCGGCAGTTGGTGTGTACCAGATGGGCGAAGTCCAAGCACGTTCCTGAACCGTGGGAGGTACAACGCCGGGAGGAGCAATGCCAAGTTCATGGGCCTGGATCGTGGTCCATCGTGGGGTAGGGATCTCCAGCACGCGGGCGTAGTAGAATGCATGCAAGCTGGGATCGAATTCAGGATCGGTCCAGACCTTCTTTAGTTCCGTTGAACCAACAGTGTTCGTGTAGGTGCCATTGTCAATGTCCACTGTGCTCTGGATTGCCGGAACGCGGCCTGTCCACTTGTCCGGCTTGCGATCGCCGGACCAGGCCACGTCAAACATCTTCTCGAAACTTTGGCCGTTCTTGGTCCAGCCCTTGATAATCTGGATGCGATCGAGATTGCCTGAGGTGGGGTCTTTTACCGCCCAAACCACAAATGTCGGGGCTTTGGCTGAGGACGTCATTGCGGGCAGGTCGGCGCCCATCGGCACTCCGTTGGAATAAGAGTTCTTCACCCAATCCTTGCTGTCCAGCATGTCTGCCACATACCCCCAGCCGCCGAAGAATCGCGCCTTGATGTGCGGTCCGCTGACGCCGAAGGTCTCTTTGCGGTACATGCCATCCCAGATCGAAGCGCGGGTGTTTTCCTCCGCCCATACTCCTGTTAGCCCAGCTGGGTTCATGGTTCGTACATCGGCAAAGCCACCGAAGAGGTGCCCGGACATGCGCGTCTGGATCGTGCCATCCTCCCCGGCGTGCCCGCCATAGAAATTGTTCTGGCGGTAAGGAGCGCCGGTGTTGTGTGAATCAGAGCCTCCGGCCATCCCGAACTTGTACGGGTTGTAGCCGCGCACGTCCTGCATCGCGATGCCATCTTTAAGGGCCTGGCGAGCATAGCTCCCAACGATGTGATCGACGCGACCGTTATTACTTGGAAGTCCCAGTAGGTAACTGCTGATTTCGTAGTTAGAGAACTCATCGTTCGGGGAAAGCAACGGATGTGTCTCGGACTGCCCCTTGATCTGCTTGATCTCGACAAGGCGTTCGTTACGCATCCGCGATTCCGCCCAAGCCGCGTCGATCGGCCGTCCGAAACTGTCGACATCTGTGGGATACATCCAGCCATCACTCAGATTGGCGTTGTGGGAGATAGCGAGCAACTCGTTACCCGCTTTTCGCTGGGCATCCATCCATTTCCACAGGTCCTCAGGATGCCATGAATCGAGCATGCTGTACGGCTGTTCCGACACCTTTGCGCAGTCCTTGAAAAAGATATTGCGGTGCAGGTTGCGGTTGTTAACGTTCGAGGTGTACTCGTAGGAACAGAAGGCCGTAAACTTGCCAGGATGATTGTTCTCGTCCGCGATCCTAACATTTTCTTTCCACATCGCGCCGGCTACCTGCGGGGTCATAAACGCCTGGATGGGCGGCTTATCGGCTAAGGTAATAAGGTACAGATAAACCTTCTTCACATCTTCTGGGTCATTTGGATTGCGGATAATTAGAGGCTGTGCCTCAGGCATTTTGCTGATCGCCGAGCCGGGCGTGTTCGCTTCTTTGGTAACGCCGACGTACTCCGAGTGGTCGGTTACACCCATGAAGTCCATCGGCGTGTCGATCGTAATGTCGTAGCCGAGCGGGTGTTTGATCGTCTGGCCCTGAGCATACTTTAACGCATCGCCCGGACCTGTAACGTGGTTGCCGAAGACCCAGGCATCCAGCGACCAACTGGTATGTATGTGCTCATCGCCAAAGTAGGCGTTGCGCTCCGGGTTTGGCTGAGGCGGCGCTTCGGTTGCGTTCGGGGAAGCATTGGCTTCTGATCGTCCGGATGACGTTGTTTCCGACTTGCTGCACGAAACCAGCATGCCAGTGCCAACAAGGGCCAACAACGACATCCGGATCAAGACTGCGGCAGGTTTCTGGGTCATCGGACACTCCTCACTGGTATCGGCCCCGACGAGGCGAGCGAAGGGGGCGTGCGGATGGGGCAAACTAAGGCGTAAACGTAACATAAACTCGCTAGTTTTGGCCATTGGCAAATATTGTCAGAACGAATTTGCACGATCGCGACGATTTTCGGGTTTCTAGGCAATCGTCAATCTCTTCGGCCACCCTGCCAAACCGCTTCGCGTGCAGGCCGCAGACGACCACGGGGTTATCTATCGGCATGAGTGCCCTCCTCCGCTTCCCGCGCAGCCTTGCGTGTCTTTTGCCCGGCCTCGTACTGGCTCTTGAACTTGGTGGTGAGCGTGCGGTGCACGAAAACGCGGGAGATGGGTTTCATTACCTGGGCGATTTCCTTAATACTTTTTCCGGCCTCCCAGTGCTTCAAAATAACCTGGGAGTCGTACTTAAGCTTGCGACCATTTGGTGGTTTCGGTGTTTTTGCCTTTGCCATATGCTTGCCTACCTCTCTTTAGTATTTGTCGGGTGCTTGCCCCGAACACATACAAGGGTCTGCTGAAGTTTTGTCCCCGGCTCCGACGAAAATATGATGGAGCCGGGGCGGACTCGCCCCGCTCGGTTCACGGACGCAGTACTACTTGCGAACGCCTGACCCCGCGACCAGTGTGCGCAGACCGGCCAAACCTGCCAGAGTTTCAATGCGGAGGAACGTGATGGGCGACGACGTGATAAAGAAGCCTAGAGCTGGCCGCGGTGTGCTGCCGATGGCGAAGCCGGCCAAGAAGCGGCGGCCTCCCACCAAGAAGCAAATTGAGGCGGCTCAAAAGCGAACGAAGCTTCCTACTCGCGATAACCCGCAGGGCCACCAACCTTTCGTTGAGAACTTCTGGGAGATAATTGATGAGGAAAAGGAATCAAGAGAGTCGAATCTGCTGTGGGATCAAATGGTGCTTGCGGACAAAATAGAGCAGCTCAAGGAAGAAGACGAGAAAAAGCAGGGCAAGAAGCGCACGGAACCAGAACCGCAGCTAGAAGATCTAAACTTTTTTGATGAGACCGACAACGAGGGGAGGTAATTCGGTTTGCCTGAAGAAAAGGTTGTGTGGCTACATTGGAAAGCCCACCTGGACTTAGATTTTTGCCCGCATCTCGGCGGCAACGAGGCTTTCAAGAACGTCCAGCTTTGTGATGATTGTTTTTATAAGGTACCTGAAGAGAAGGTTGTATGACCGACGAAGAAATCCGATTGCAACTCGAACAACAGGATCGCGAGCTTAGAAGCATCGCGTATCACGAGGCTGGCCACGCGGTCGTTGCTTTCCTTTTAGGACGTTGGATTTTGAGCATTACGATTGTGCCTGGCTATGACGAATGCCCAGAAAACGATAAATGGCCAGAAGAGTATCTTGGACGTGCCGAATCAACGGGTGGCCATTCCTACGAAGACGGTGGCTGATGGTGGAAACATCAGATTGAGCTTTGTTCCACGGTCGTTCACTGCTCCTTTGGCGAAACAACGCGGAAGTAGTCCTTCTCCCTGCCCCACCATACTCCCCAATAAACTGTGACAACGATTCCACCGATTAGGATTCCGACAGAGGCAACCCAGCCGTTCGGCAGGCTCAGAGACAAGGACAAACCGCGAATGGTGAACTCCAGAAAGGAAATAATGAGAATCGCCCAGCCAAGTTTCCAAACAACAGGTGCTCGTCGATGGATTCCATAGGCCGCACCGGCGTAGAGCAACGCATTGAAGACCGACCACAGCGTATTGCCCAAGCCAACCTGTTTGGTTAGGTTAAGTCCGTCTGAAGTTGACCAATGCACGGTACGAATGCCCGTGAGGGCTGAGACCACGCATAAGAGAGAGAAGAAAATGCAGATTGCTTTCAGAGCGCGCATGGGCATCCTTCACTGTTTGGTTGGCGAAGGCAGGTTGCTTGAGGTTTCTGATGATGAACGCGTATCCCACCAGATTTTTGAAAAGAATCCTAACATTGCAAATCGAATCGTTAATGCCAGCAGGAGCGGCAGTATCAAGCGGTGGTCTGCTCTTGCCTCTGAAATCGCACTCAGAATAGCGAATGGGGTCTGGATAATCCCTATGGCTGCCAAGGCAAAGAACAGCCATCTGTATTTCTTCAGCCCAGCATACTTCATGGCACCTCCCAAAACCTTGAGAAGCCATTCAAGAAGTTCGTACAATGGCTTCATCAGAGTAGCTCTTTTTGAAAGCCCTACCTGAGAGTTATTGGCGTGGATGTTTAATTGGGATTAACTGCCCAAAAGGGTAGCGTGAATCTGACAACATTTAGCAACAATTGGAATTGGGGCAGTGGCACTAAGTCATTGCCGTGCAGGTCTTTGTGAAGTAGGGATTAAATTTCGATCCCCACCGCCCCTACCAAACCTCATGATTCTCAATGCCTTACTGAAGCATTTGGCACCAATAAGGCGTTTAGATCAGTTTAGTCGAAACTTCAGGACGCCGTGGAAATACTGCGGCTTGCCATCTTTGATGTAGGGCCGAAATTCCCATTTCTGAACAGCGGCATAAATTGCAAAGAAGACAGGCGTGTTCGTCCCGGGTCCGGGACCGGCACCAGTCAACTTACCGGTTTCGTCGATGGAAATGTTCACGAAAAATTCCGTACCGGGCTTTCCGCTGTTGGGCGGAAACATAGGTTCAACAATATGTGCGGCAAGCGCTCGCACCTGTTCATCTGTGAGATTGGGGAGCGACTTCGCGCTGTCGAGCTGCGTTTGAAAGGTGAAGCGCATCAGCGACTCAACTTGCACAGGATTTCCGTTTGAGACCGCAGGTTTGAGTTTCCATTTGAGCAACGCTTCGCGCAAGGGCGTCATGAGCGCAGCATTGTCACATCCCGCAGGCCACGTTTCTCGAATTTGTCCACTGCGGTCGGCAGAGACATAGACAGCGCATCCGCCAGTCAGCAGCCCTTCGCCAACGGTTGGCCAAGGAATCTCGACGATGCTGAGGGCATTCTTACGAATGAAATCATCACCCACCCTGACACTACTGATTCGCTCCGCGGGCGGCGTCGGCTTTTCAATTTCAAACATTTTTTCGTCGGGATTGTTGAGTTCCTCGAGAGTGGTGATGCGATTTTCGAGATGAGTGCCTGGCTCGGGATCAGTTTCGATTAAGCGAGCGACCCGTTTGTCTCCGAACTTTGCGTAATTCCGGAATTCAGCGGCGTATCCACCTTTCGTGAACACCGAAGAAAACAATCCATCGCGCTGGAAGCAGATCACCCAGCGATCGAGGCCGCTGGGAAAATCGGCACAAGTGTCGGTGGGAACTATTCCGGGCGGAAGATCCATGCCGATCTTCTTATCAACCTTTCGAATCGCATCGAGAATCGGCAGCGGATCGAAGAGTGACTTGAGCATGTTGTTGATCCAAACGGGGAAATAGTCGCCGGTGTTTTGCTCAAGCACTTTGTCACCGTTTACGATTTGGACTTGCGAGAATTTCTCCGAAGCGATGATCCTGCGCCACTTTGTAGGCGACAGCCAAAACATTTCAACTCTTGCCTGGTAATCGGAATCGGGACTATCTTTTTCCTTGAGGTTTGCGATTAGGTGAAAAGGCTTGCTTCCGGGCTGCGTCAACTGAGAGCGCTTAAGGGCTTTTTCGGAGGCTTCTGCTGCTGACGTTTGGGCTGAAGCAACTGCCGGAAGGAAAAAGAGAATTGATATAGAGACGATGCGCAAATGCATGGATATTCCTCGTCAATAGATTTCGACGTGAAGAGTGTAGCGAATATCGAAAGTTCTCGCCAAGTAACGGCCAGGGATTTGATTGTTATGTAACAGCGGAGATGCCGCGGAGGAGGTCGGATTGTTCGGCGATAGATTCGGCACCGATGCTGCAAAAGCATGGCCGTGTTGCTTGAGAACTCGGGAAACGAGATTTCTCAAATGGCTCCAAAAGGCTCCAATTGGAATGGGGCGGCGGTGCTACGCCGTTTCCTTTGATGGACTTAGAAAGTAGGGATGCAATTTCGATCCCCACCGCCCCTACCAAAACAACCACAATACAAAACACTTAGGGCAAGTTACTTGTAGTTATCACCAAATTGTAGTGATTGGATGTTCGCGAGCGCCGTCCGTTGTGAATCGGCGTCCGCGTGAACGTAAAACCGCAGAGTGGTTTTGATGTCGCTGTGGCGTAAGGTGCGCTGCACGATTGCGGGCGATGCCCCCGAATCGGCCAGCGCGGTACCCAGCCCGTGTCTAAATGCGTGTAAGCCTGCGCGGTGTTTTGGCAAACCTAGTTTTTTCAGAATTGGGTGCAACCCAAACGTCACGACATTCGCTCGCTTGCAGGGCCGACCTGTGCGATTGGGAAACAACAGGCCCCGGGGGTTCGATCGCCAGTGGAGTTTCAAGTAGCTGCGGAGAAGCGTCGCGGTCTCCTTAGTAATCGGGACTGCGGTGCGCGATTTTTTGGTCTTTAGTTCTCGCAAAATGCGAGTCCGATCATCGGCTTGCCTGCGAGGGCAAATCATCAATCGGTCGAAATCGATGTCTCCCACCGTAAGACCCAAAAGCTCGCCAGCGCGAAGTCCAGTTACTGCAGCAAGCACGAAAATAGTGCGGTAAGGTTCGCGTGCTTCCACAATTATTCGCTGGACATCAGCCGTTTTAAAATACACGGCCTCCGTGCCATCGCGGTCGCCTGCAATAACCAGAGATCGTTCCGGGATTTCCGGCACTCGGATGCCACACTTCTTCGCGTAGCTCAGTACAGCGTTTAAAGTTCCGAGCACGTTGAGAATGCTCTTACGCGAGAGCGTGGTGGAGAGGTCGGTTACGAATCGTTGCAGTGTCGGAACGTCGATGGCCATCAGCGCAATTGATCCGAAGCGCGGAGCGAGATGTGCGTTGAGGTGGCTCGACCTCTGACGCACGGTTGAGATGGACAATTGTGGGCCGATGTCTGTCATATAGGTCTTGGCGACCTCGGCAAACGTCTCGCCCTTCGGGGCGGTCGGAACGGAACCGCGTTCACGGTTGATTTGCTGGCGCAAGCGGTCATGTTCACGTTGGGCGGACAAATCGGAAATTTTACCGACCTTGCCGAGCTCGATGCGTGTGAAGACAGACTTGCTTGTGCCATCTGGCTTTGTCTGGTCACGGTAGAAAAAACTGTAAAAGTGACCATTTTCTTTTTTGAGTAGCCCCTGCTGAAAACGCCGTTTTGCCACCGGGCCTCTTCGGCCTGTAGGTGGTGTTGCATGGGTACCGTACGCCGGGGGAGGCGTTGAGATCAAGTGGGCAGGTCGAGACAGTGGAGGAATCTTTTTCATTTGACGCGCAAACGATTCACAAACCTCGCTACCTAGCAGAGTAGCTGCGACATTTGGCGCGACTCACAACGCCCCGGCGAGGTTTGTCAAATTGGCTTCTCAGCTTTCGGTCACGGGCTTGAGGTCTTTTTTTAGAAGGCGCGTAGATTCCTGGCCATTGAAGAAGACTCGGGCGGAACAGAGTCCGCAATTGACAAATGGACGGTTCGTTCTGGTGAGAAACACCGCGACCTTGGCACGACATACGGGACAGGGCGTTGTTCCAATTTGCCGCAGCGCAGGTTGCATCATTACCACCTCGGGCTTATCCTCGCTTTGTGTCTCCTTAGCACTCTCATACGGAGGGGTTCTGACCCAATTGCTTCGATTTGTTGCGCGCGTTTTCACAGGTCCTCTCTTCTAGAGATATATCTCTAAAGACAAATTGATTAACTCACGGGGTTGAGCCTGAGGCTTGAAACTCCAATTCGAAAGAAAATGAAGAACTTACGACTCACAATTCGAGGAAGATTGCTTGCGGGATCGCCGCAGGACGGGCTAGAGCGGAATATGTGGGAGTGTCTGGGGTATCAGTTGCTTCCGACAGGCGATTGGTATGAGCCCGAGGAGCCGCCGGGTCCGTCCGTGGCATTCATGCGCCGATGTCCTCACGGGCACGTATGCAAGGCTTGCCAGGATCACTTCCGGAGCACGGAATATCACGATGCTTTTTGCCAGTCTTGCCGAAGCATCATGGAGCTTACGCGGAAAGAGATTGAGCTGGTTTTGGATACCGCTGGCGATGGCGGTGAGGAAGCAAATTGGAAAGTACTGCGGAAGGTGCAAGAAATTCTTGAATGCCCACGGTGTTTTTGGCATGCCAATGAAGGAAGAACCGAACCCGCCGACGTTGATTTAATTAGGAAATATGTCGGCGATTGGATTGTAGCGGCCCATCTTCATTGGATGCGGCACAACTTCTGGAATCGGTTTAGCACGAAACCGAGGTTCGTATCGGCGGAAGATTGGAATAAAGAAGTCGAAATGAAGAAAGTTTTCTCAGACCTGAATAATTATGCGAAGAAAAACCCCAATATTATTGAAATCACATATTCAGAGGCAGGAATTCCGATTTGCGCGGAACAAAAGCGTTCGAAATACGCTTTACAGTTTCCACCCTCGCGCTGAAATTGGTTTTAATTCGTACTCTTTTCTGATCGTCGGGAATGTGGCCTTTTACCTGCAAGCCCTTTGTTATCAATGTCACGATGGAATTTCGCGAATTAACAAGAGATAGAGGAATAGTGGGGCTTTTAATTCACAAATGAAATGCAATTAAACGCATGGAAATTGATCAAAACGGTCTTCAGCTCGATCGCCTTCACAGGGCTTTAAACCTGAAATTCACTTGATTGCATAACAGTGTCGGCTCCCTCTACCCGAGTACACTTTGGTTGCTGGACGATCATAGGCTCGGGAGGAAGGAGCCGAACATGAGGATAGGCGCAGATTATCACCAGAGCTTTCGCCGACAAATCTTTGCTCCGGAGGAAAAAATGGCGGTCTTTCTTCGATTCACTTCTCCGCTCCCCCGCCTTTTTGTCTACTTCGTACTCTGCTCCATGGTTTCTGTGGTTTCGTTGCTTTCCGCGATCGGCGTGCCCGCGCTCAATGCACAGGGTCATCCCGCAGACGCATATGATAAAACTCATCCGTCGCAGCAATCTGGAACTGTTGTTGACCCGTCCGGCGCGGGGATTGCCGGGGCGACCGTGCTGATTCGGAGTTCGGACGGTGCAGTACAAAGAACGACACAGTCGGACGCGAACGGCTCCTTCAGTATTTCTGGACTCTCGGCAGGAGACTATCGGCTTGTGGTGTCCAGTCCCGGGTTTGAAACGAAAGAAGTGCCCGTCACCATCTGGACCACCGAGCCGTCGACCGCGCTGCACATCTCTCTGGCGGTCAGCACCGTGAGCACTACCGTAAACGTGCAGGGCCGCGAGGATAGCCTTATCGGAATTGCCGATTCCGCTACCCAGGGAACCGTGGGCGCAAAGCAACTCGAAGATCGTCCGATTCTTCGTTCGGGAGAAGTTTTGGAGACAATCCCGGGCATGATCATCACGCAACACGCCGGCGGCGGTAAGGCCAATCAGTATTTCCTTCGCGGCTTCAATCTTGACCACGGCACAGATTTCGCCGTTTTCCTTGACGGTATGCCTCTTAACTTGCCGTCGCACGCGCATGGCGAGGGGTACGCGGACATGAACATCGTCATCCCAGAGTTCGTGCAGCGAGTGAATTTTGAGAAAGGTCCTTATTACGCTGAAATCGGCAACTACGGCTCGGCTGGATCGGCCAACTTGCAATATTTCAAGACGCTGCCCCAGAATTTCGTTCTAGTGGAAGGCGGAATGTATGACTACGCGCGGGCCGTTTTCGGCGTTTCGCAAAAGGTCGGCTCGGGAACTCTGCTGTACGGTGGAGAAGCGTATTACGATAACGGCCCCTGGAAGCATCCAGATGCCTACAGCAAATTCAACGGGCTTTTGACCTATAGCCAGGACGACGTCACCAATGGTTTCACTATCACGGCTCGCGGATACCACGGAAAATGGAACTCTAGCGATCAAATCCCCGATACCGCCGTGCCCGTCGTTGGCCTCTACGGCACACTGAACCCGACGGACGGTGGCAATTCGCAACGTTATAGCTTGCAAGCGGAATGGCATCGCCAGGGCACAAATTCCGCGACGACCATCATGGGCTACGGGTTTTACTATGATCTCGATTTATTTTCTGATTTCACTTACAACCTGGATGACCCCATAAAGGGCGATCAGTTCGAACAGCAGGATAGGCGCTGGGTGGCGGGGCTGGACGCAGCGCATAGGATTTTCAGCGAGTGGTTTGGCCGCAAGATGGAAAATACGTTCGGCCTGCAGGTCCGCAACGATTGGGTTAACAACGGCCTTTACCGGACAGAAACCCGCGTGCGCACGGACAAGAATGATGTCAACGCCTGCAATAATGAACCCATCCCCGAGTGCAGCACCAATCCGGATCTGATCGCTGTCCTGCCTGCGGCCACGGATGTGAATAAGTTTACGGACACGATGGTGGGTTTTTATGTCGAAAACAAGATTCAGTGGGCAGAAAAATTCCGCTCGGTCCTGGCTTTCCGCGGCGACGAGGCGTTATACAACGTCACCAACTTAACCCCTCCTTATGTCGCCACAGAATTGCCCGGCGCTCCAGTGATCAACTTCTCGGAGCTCAATTCCGGCTCGGCCCACCAGTTCCTGCCCAGCCCAAAAGCGAGTCTGATTTTTGGCCCGTGGTCTAATACTGAGTTCTATGTGCAGGGTGGATTCGGTTTTCACAGTAACGACGTGCGCGGCGCAGCGCAAAGGATTGAACCGATTTCCCCGGACTATCCTTTCCCAACGCCCGCCAGTCCAATTCGCCCTCTAGTCCCAACCAAAGGCGCGGAAATCGGCGTGCGCACTTTGGCCGTCCCCCATCTGCAAAGTACCCTTTCGCTTTGGTATCTATACAGTACTTCCGAACTGCAGCAGAGTGGCGACACCGGAAGCACGGTTGCTTCAAAATCGCCGAGCAATCGTTATGGCGTTGAATGGGCGAATTTCTACGCACCACTGGAACATTTGGCTTTTGATTTTGACCTTGCCTATTCCAAGGCCCTTTTTACAACTATTGATCCTGATGATGCTGCGCCCGGCAGCCCGGGTGGCAGGAATGTTCCCGAGGCGGTTGGGTTGGTGATTTCATCGGGTCTCACTGTGCAGAATTACAAAGGCTTTTGGGGAAGCTTGCGCCTGCGCGCATTTGGCCCACGCAATCTGACATCCGACGCAATTTATCAATCCAGTTCAACGATATTGCTGAATGCGGAAGTCGGGTATCGCTTCAATGACAAATGGCGCGTTGAGGCCCAATTTTTCAATTTGCTTGACCGCCAGGATCACGACATTGATTACGCCTATACTTCCCGCGTAGCGCCAACAGGCGCGGCGGCATTTACCGACGTTTTCCACCCCGTCGAACCCTTCCAGGTGCGATTCTCGCTAGTAAGAACCTTTGGAAGCACCAATTGACACAGACTCCGCGCTTGCGGCGGGCTGATTCTGCGCTACTTACGGCGGCGCGTCTGGCTTTCAAAAAACAGACGCTTTCGGAGCGCGATACGTCGCTTTGGTTTTTCTGGATGACCAGCGTTCGAGTGCGTCGGAATGAACTTTGTTGAGGAATCAGCTCACTTCGTGTGAACCGCCCAACCAAACATCAATAGGCCACTAGCGGCGATCCAGCTGCCGGCTACCCGAACTGCAATACGTGCCCAATCAGCACGAAGGCGCACCACGAATGCGGCCGCCAGCGCTACTAGAACAAACACCGAAAACACCAATCCCAGAAGAACCACCGCTGAACCGAAGGATGTCCCCAATCCAGTTCCGTTCAGGTAACCATGATAGAACCCGAGCAGCGCAGCCAATGCAGTAGTTATTCGAAGAGACAGCTTGGCATCAGCTGCAAGCAAACCACCCACCAAGAGAAACCAAGCCGACGAGGCAAAGGGATGCGGGAGAGCATTAATCGCACTGAGTCCGCCAATGCCACCAAGCAACCAGGCGCAAGGAAGGGTGAACAGAGTCCGACGCCCGTGATCTGCGCCA
>DATDHE010000476.1:0-5581 GCA_036521695.1 Candidatus Acidiferrum sp.
GCTACAAAATGCTGGAGGTTGACGAGGTTGTGGAGGCGCTAAAAAAGCGTCCGGAACGAGTGCACGTGATCTGCACGGGCCGTAACGCTCATCCGCAGTTGGTTGAGCTGGCGGACCTCGTTACGGAGATGCGCGAGGTGAAACACCCCTATACCAAGGGTATACTGGCCCAGCGGGGTATCGACTACTAGTTGCAACGCGGGGAGGTGGCCCCGCGGATGTGCTTGCCGGCTAGCAGAAATTTAGCGACAACCAACAGACGGCTTTCGACTTACACCTACACCTATGGCCTGGTTCAAGCGGGACAAAAAATCGATCGACGCAGCCACGCCTCCCGAAGAGCGCCGCGTGCGTACCGAGGGGCTGTGGGCCAAGTGTGAGTCCTGCGGCACGATCGTTTTTCGCAAGGATTTGGAAGTCAATCTGTATGTCTGCCCGAAGTGCCAATTCCATTTCAAGATGAGCGCGAAGCAGCGCCTGGAAATGCTGCTGGATTCGCGTTGGACGGAACACGACGCTGGCATGACGTCGACCGACCCGCTGAAGTTTGCGGATACGAAGCCTTATGCCGCGCGCCTGAAAGAAGCGCGCAAGAAACTTGGTATGAATGATGCCGTCATCACGGCGGAAGGCAGGCTCAACGGGCGCGGGGTTGTGTGCTGCGCGATGGAGTTTGGTTTTATCGGCGGGTCGATGGGCGCGGTGGTTGGAGAAAAAGTTACGCGCGGGATCGAGCTGGCCATTGAGTCGCGCCAGCCGCTCGTGGTTGTATCTTGCTCCGGCGGAGCGCGCATGATGGAAGGCACAATCAGCCTGATGCAGCTCGCGAAAGTTTCCGCGGCGCTGGCCAAGTTGGACGACGCGAAGGTGCCGTATGTTTCTCTGCTCACCGATCCCACGACCGGCGGCGTCACGGCCAGCTTCGCCATGTTGGGCGACATCAATATCGCCGAGCCGGGCGCGCTGATAGGATTCGCGGGCCCGCGCGTGATCGAGCAGACCATCCGCCAGAAACTTCCCGAGGGATTTCAGCGGTCGGAATTTCTTTTGGAGCATGGGTTTCTCGATGCCGTGGTCCACCGCAAAGATCTGAAAGCCTTTATCGCCAACTCCTTCGATCTTCTTCTGAGCTGAAATGAATTACGAAGCCGCGGTCCGCTATTTGCTTTCGCTGGGCAGGGAATTGGCGGCGCCGACGCAGGCGGCTGCGGCGAAATTCGATCTAGAAAATATCACCATCCTCGCTGAACGCCTCGGCCGGCCTGACCGGGCTTATCCTTCCGCACACATCGCCGGGACGAATGGCAAAGGTTCGACGGCGGCGTTTCTCGAATCGATTTTGCGCCGCGCTGGGTTTCGGACGGGGCTGAACACGTCGCCGCACCTGGAAAAAATCAACGAGCGCATTCGCGTGAATGGCGAAGAGATTAGCGACGACGCGTTTGCTGAAATGTTTACGCGGATTCAGGCTTTGAACGAGGAGCTGCTGGCGGCGGGCAAACTTCGCGCTCATCCTACGTACTTCGAGTGCCTGACCGCGATGGCATTTGAATATTTTGCGCGCGCACGGGTTGAGTTCGGCGTTTTCGAAGTCGGGCTTGGCGGACGACTGGATGCGACGAATATCCTGACTCCAGTTGTCTCGGTCATCACGCGCGTGGATTTTGATCACGAAAACTTTCTGGGACATTCTCTTGCGGAAATCGCGGCCGAAAAGGCGGGGATTCTCAAGCCCCACGTTCCGCTCATTCTGGCGGAGCAACGGCCGGAAGCCCAGGAAGTCATTCAAGCTCGCGCCCGCGAACTTTGTTGCACTGTCCTTGAGACCGTGGCCGCGTTCCGTATTGAAAAAGAATGGATGGAAAACGGGTGTAGCCGCGCCCGAGTCATTGAAAATGAATCCGGCTGGTCCGTTGAGCTTGCTCCCCGGCTGTCGGGAAAATTCCAAATACAAAACAGCCTCAGCGCCGCCGCTGCCGCGCGGTATCTTCAGAAGTGCGGCTATCGCATATCCGACGAGGTGATTACGGAAGGAATTGCGGAAGCTGTTTGGCCCGGGCGTCTCGAGAAGGTGCAGTCGCGTCCGGACGTTTATTTTGACGGTGCGCACAATCCCTCCGCGGCTAGGGAGCTTGCCACTTTCCTCGAGCAGAACCTTGCCGGCCGCGAAGTCTGGTTGGTGTTCGGCGCGTTACGCGACAAAGCGGTCGACGAAATTGCCGGCGTTCTTTTTCCGCATGCCGAAGAGGTTATTTTCACGCAACCGCGAACCACGCGAGCGATTTCCGTCGCCCAGCTCGCGGAAATTACGTCTCACCACGCCGCGCGTTTCGCGGTCATCCCTGAGCCGGAAGCCGCACTCGAATATGCGCTCGAAAGAGCTGCCGCGAACGACGCCATCATTGTCGCCGGGTCGCTCTATCTCGTAGGCCAACTGCGCGGCTACTGGAAACATCGAGCACATCTCGCGGTTAGATGAAAAAAATCGTAGAATAACGCGCTCGTTACAAATCCCCTGCTTTGTGCGAGCGACCGCGCGGGGTTGTGAGAATCGCGCGCCGGCTAGATTGCGAAAATGAGGAATCGACCGGAGACAGGTCTGTTCGATGACGTTAAGCCGATCTATATGATCGGACTAGGGTTGCTGGGCTTGTTTTTTGTGAGTTTTGGTTATCTCGACGTGCTAAGTGGAAGAACGAGCTACCTCAATCCTTGGGACCTGTCGTATTTGCGCCATTTGCAATTCTTATCGGGCTTTCAATAATTGTGGCGATCATCTTCGCCTGGGTGAGGAACAAATAGTTTCGAGGATGGGACGGGCAGATCCGAACTCGATGGGGCAAAAACCTGAAAATATGCGGCAGCCGCTGGTGGGCGTGATTATGGGCTCGTCTTCGGATTGGGAGACGATGGAACACGCCGTGAAGATGCTTGAAGAGCTGGGTGTGCCGTGCGAGAAGCGCGTCGTTTCGGCCCATCGCACGCCGGACCTACTTTTTGAATACGCAGCAAGCGCCGAGAAGCGTGGAATCGAAGTGATCATCGCGGGCGCGGGCGGTGCTGCTCACTTGCCGGGGATGGCAGCTTCGAAGACTATGCTGCCGGTGCTCGGCGTTCCTGTGGAATCGAAAGCTTTGAAGGGCCTCGATTCGCTGCTCTCGATCGCGCAGATGCCTGGAGGCATTCCCGTCGGCACGCTGGCGATCGGTAAGGCCGGGGCCATCAACGCCGCGCTGCTTGCTGCGGCGATTCTCGGGAACAAGTACACGCACATTCGTGAAGCGCTGCGCAAATTCCGCGCTGCGCAAACGGGGCGTGTTCTCGCCAATCCTGATCCCTCAGCGGGGACTTTGCCTCGGAAAAATGGGCCGCGCAGACCGCAGAAGAAGAGGCAGCCGGCGTGAGCGTTGGTATCCTCGGCGGCGGACAGCTTGGTTACATGCTGGCCCTTGCGGGTTATCCGCTTGGGCTGCGATTTCGTTTTCTCGATCCGTCTCCTGAAGCGCCCGTCGGACGCATCGCGCCGCGCGTTACTGGCGATTTTTCGGATCGCGCCGCCCTGGAGAAATTCGCTCACGGCCTCGAAGTGGTCACCTACGAATTCGAGAACGTGCCCGTGGATGCGGCGCATTTCCTGGCAAAACACGTTCCTGTTTTTCCCCCTCCGGGCGCGTTGGAGGCGGCGCAGGATCGCCTTCGCGAAAAGCAACTGTTCGAGAAGCTGGGAATCGCGACGACCGAATACGCTTCGGTCCCGGCGGCCTCCGACCTCGATCAGGCGCTGAAAAAAGTGGGCCTGCCTGCGGTGGTGAAGACGCGCCGGATGGGTTACGACGGCAAGGGCCAATGGACTCTGCGGACTCCGGAAGAAGTAAAGGTCGCCAAGGAGGGATTGCCCAGGCTGCCGATTATTGTGGAGAGTTTTGTCCCCTTCACACGGGAGCTATCGGTGATCGCCGTCCGCGGCAAGGCAGGGGAAACCGCTTTCTATCCGCTGGTCGAAAACCATCATCGCAGGGGCATTCTGCGCCTTTCCCTGGCTCCCGCTCCGGGAGTCAGTCCGGAGATTCAGAAGGTTGCCGAGGATGCGGCTCGCAAGGTGCTTGAGTCGTTGAATTATGTGGGCGTTCTGGCTATCGAATTCTTTGAACGCGATGGCAGATTGCTGGCGAATGAAATGGCTCCGCGGGTCCATAACTCCGGACACTGGACCATCGAAGGCGCGGTGACCAGCCAGTTTGAAAACCACCTTAGGGCCATTTGTGGTCTACCCTTGGGTTCCACCGCTGTGATCGGGGCCTCCGCGATGATCAACCTCATCGGTGAAGTGCCCGACTCCGCGCAGGTGCTGGCTATTCCCTCAGCTCATCTTCATCTCTATGGGAAGGAGCCACGCCCTGGCCGCAAGCTTGGCCATGTGACGCTCCGGGCGCCGTCCTTCGAATATCTCCTAAGCCGTTTTGCGAGCCTTCCAGCCTTTTTCCAGCGTCCTGATTTCTGTCTTGGCGGGGCGAGCCCCAAAAGCATCCCTCCTCGCGCTTGACCGATGGCCTAGCTTGCACGGGGAGGGGCCGGGTTGCCGCCCTCCCCCGCGAATGCTACGATTTGGCATTCCATGAGCCCCGAAACTCTCAATCGGCCCCGTGTGGGCATCCCCTGGCGAACGTCTGAAGAGGAAACGCAGAACAATCGCCCGAAGATCGCCAACTACCAGGAAGCCGTGCGAAAAGCGGGGGGCGAACCAGTACTCATCCCCCTGAGCGACGGAGAAGAGCAGCGGCACCTAATACCGAACATGGATGCGTTCGTGTTGCCCGGAAGCCCGGCGGATGTTGAGCCTGCCGAATATGGTGAGGTAAATCGCGGTAATTCCGCGCCTGCCGATTTGCCACGCGAGCAGGTTGACCGAGCCATCCTTGCGCATGCTTTTGCCCAAAAGAAGCCGGTGCTGGCCATCTGCTACGGATGCCAGCTCTTGAACGTCTATCTGGGCGGCACCCTGATTCAGGATGTGCGTACGGAACTCGGGACGACAACGCCACACCGTAAGAGAGACCTTTCGCCGGAACCCCAGGACGATCCGATCCATGGCGCGAAGTTCGAGCCAGAAAGCCGGCTGGCTGAGCTAGCCTGGGGAGAGCGCGCAAAGATCAACAGTTCGCATCATCAGGCCATTGCGAGGCCGGGGAAGAATCTGCGAGTCACGGCGCACTCGACCGACGGAATTATTGAGGGCGTGGAGTGGACCGGTGATGCGAACTGGGTCGTGGGCGTCCAGTGGCATCCGGAGCGCATGTTTGGCGATGCTTTCTCGGAGCGGCTGTTCCGTGATTTCGTTGCTGCCGCGCGCGGCGTCGTTGTGCAAAAGACGTAGCCGTTCGCGTTTCGATTTTCGTTTTTCAAATCGTTGGGGGACTGGATGATTTCACTCGCAGGCAAGGCGGCACTCATCACCGGTGGTTCGCGGGGAATTGGCGCGGCGGCCGTCAAACTCTTTGCGCAGGCTGGTGCAGACGTGATCTTCAGCTACAACAAAGCAAAGGACGCCGCCCTGCAGGTTGAGCAGGAAGCCAAAAAGCAC
>DATDHE010000477.1:0-23172 GCA_036521695.1 Candidatus Acidiferrum sp.
CGCATCGTGGATTTCGATATTCACGTCTTAAGCCTCCAGAAGGGAATCGGGCTCTCTTTTCATCGTATCTGAGGGGGCGATAATGTCAAGAAAACGCGATAGGGCAGGGTTGTTCTTCGCCAAACTCCGTACAAGGCGATCCTAATTCCGGAAGGTTGGAAGGCGCTGGAGCAATTCTCGAGCACATGGAATTATTGCGGACCACAGCTATAAGGTGGAAGCGAGAATCGTTTCAAAGCACGTTGCGGAAAGTATCTTTGATGAACAGCGCGTCACGCATCACATTGATACGAAAATTGCTGAACGGATCACTGAGGCTGACAGTGTTGACTGGCAGTTTATCCGCACATTGACAGTTTCGACTACGATTGATCTTGCTGCCGAAACCCAACAGTTGCTCAAGCGACTAAAGGGCTTCAGATTAGAGCTTGAAAATGCGCTGCAAGAAAAAAGACAGAACCCGGACTACGCTGATATTGATCTGGACGCTTTTTTCCTGGGTGATTTGGATTGAATCCAATAACTGATTTATGCGCAAAGCATTGGCTTGCGTTCGGCAAAGTCCTCCATACCCCCGATCTGTGCGTCCACATAAGGTAAGCTTTTGGATCGGAGCAGGCGGCAACCAACAAAATCGGTGCTCGTCTTGATATGCATATCTAAAGTGCTTCATGAAAGGTACAAGTATGTTGGCGCTTGTCGGCAGCAATGGATCGACATACACAGCGGTATCGTCCTGCATGGCTGCGCCGCTCAGCTGAAGTCTGGTTGCTTCGTCCAACATTCGGGTGAACCTTGCGCGATCTCGGACGATGACGCAGGAATTCGCATTGAAATCTACGAAGAGGCGCGGCTCCACGGAATTGGTTACGCAATAAAGCCAATAGTCAATAGATGATTGTGGCTGTGATATAAACATTCTCTCACTTCTTTTCGACTAACAAATCAGGCCGGTCAACGACTCAGCGGGTTACCCTGCCGCTTCGGTTGAGATCGAAAACACGCAAAGAGATCACGAAATCTCGGTAGTGCGCAACCACCGTCCGGCCTGAATCATCTGCCTGCCGTTCACCCTTGCGGGCTTGAACTTTCCAGTGCGCGTTTTCAAAATGTACATAACTTCTGGTCTGACCGCCGACGCCATCTCTTCTGTACGCGCTACATTCTTGTTAACGGGTAGTGTCGAGTATTCCTGGCTCTGGCCGGAAACAAACGGACAGACTCTAGAAGCAAATTCCGCGCACTGTTTATGCATCGCAGGGTCGACAAACAATCGGTTCTTTTTCGAGAGTGGTCCGCCGATAAAGTAGCAGTATTCGCCAAGCCGACGCCCGCAGATGGCACAGAGTTTGTCTCTGAGGCATCGCGCGCAATGCTCAGTATTTACCGCTCGAAAATCTGGTTTACTAGCCGCCCACAGCTGAATAAACGGAACAGGAAAGCCGTTGTAGATTTTAAGATGCGCAAGGAAGGCGGGAATTTCAGTCTGCTTCATTTCCTGACATTCTACTGCGTTTGGTCTAACATTGATTCCACTGGAAGACAATTTTGGGATCGCTTCAAGAAATGACCGCATTGACAAAACCTGTCAGCATAGGTGCAATGAAACACCCAAAACAAAGCAAGCGCGCTCCGCAGACCCATCCATCTGCGTTTTTGGCAGTACCTTCGTATTATCGCATTCTGGTTAAGCACGGCCTGATTGAAAAGAACCTGTCCCTTCCCGATGCGTATAAAGTGTTTTTGAAAGTGGGCGCTGACTCAGAAGTGCAGAAACTCCGTCGCAACGTAGAACGCGGCGACAAAATAAAACAGGTCCCCGCTTTATATCTGGCCACAGCGATGGCTCTGCAAGGCATGACCAAGCAGGAGCTTGAAGCTCTGAAATTGCGAATTGAAGAGAAGCGAGTATAGCGCCCCAGGAATTTTACGCAGGACGCATTCCTTTCAGGACTTTTGGCCTGCCGCGCTCAGGTTGACCGGAGTCCAGCCGTGAATGTAGTCTGTGCCGCATGCCCCGTAACATATAGAATTCATCAGCGCAGTCTCAAAAGGGGGTTGGACTATGAATCGCAATCGGCGTTCCTGAAAAGGAAGCAGGTCTGCTGTCGTTCGCCAAAACTCCTCACCAGGCAATTCTCATCCGTGTAATGCGTTATACGATATTTTTGTATGTTATTGATTTCACATGCGCTCTTAATTTTGGCGATGCACAGGTGACGAATACGTACGGCAATCAGTGAAACTTCACTTACACAGGAACCAAGACGGAAATGGACACGATTGAAGCGCCGTACGTGATCCAGTCGCGCAGCCTCTATCTGAACGCGTCCGACGAGAACGGGAGAATCGTCTCGCGGCACTCCATCACCATGTCGAGCCAAGTTGGAGGAGACGCCTCCTACGCCGTCGGGTACAACGCCGGTGTGCTGATCTCCTTGTTGTGGAACAATCCCGCACATCTTATCAAGAGCGTTCTGAAGGATGTGCAGGATGATTCGACGAGGTACGGCAAGAGATGAGGCAGCAAAAATCTAAACTTTAGACTTCATCGAGTGCACATAGTAGAATCCCCGCGTTTTGAATCGCGAATGCTGAGGATCGGGATGTGCAACCGAGATGGGCCACTGCGTGATCTAATCCTCCGCCAGTGCAATGGTCTCAGGAAGCTGTTCAAGAGTATTTCGCGAAGTACCCCCCCTGGATCCCTGCTGTTTGTTAATCAGATTGGTGCGATCGAACGAAAGGTCAAAAAACAATCCGTGAAAGAAACCGAACTCCAAGAGGCCAACAGGCTTCTGGGCGCACTCATGGATGATTTGTCAAAGGCCCGGGACGGTGCAGGTGATCTTATTCTTAACGGTCAGCGGTACAAGGAATTCATCGCCTGCGACAATTCGATCTGAGATGCGCGCTCTGGGACGAGCGTGCAGGGCCGTATGTGGCATCTTCCAGAATCAACTCTTTGTGGGCAAGTCCGCTATGTCAGAATAAGCCCTTTCCTTACTTTATCGAATGGTATCGCTTTGGGAGTGGATTTTGGGGAAGCCAGGAACGGCTTTCTGCGCATAGTAGGCTCGCTGCACCGTTCCTTTTGTCCAGCCTGTCTGGCTAGCGATTCAGCGTCTCTGAAAAACCCAACCAGAACCACGATCACAGCGCCTACATTGCGAAGTGCCATCGTATCCAGAAGCCGCACAAGATAGACACTCGACCCAATCGTTGTCACCGATTGCGGCCTGATTCGTTCCGATGCATCTGTGCGTGCCGTCCATGCGCAGACACTTCCCATTGGCCAGCTGGATGTTATAGCCGGGTGCTCGACACAGATTGCAAGACGTAACTGGCTTAGGGCGCTTCATACGATTGCGTTTCTCTTAGAGTTTCGCGCGGCGGACGAAATCGGATTCGGAAACTGTGAACGTGCCAACGATTCCCTGGAATGTACCTTCCGCGTTGTGCATTGGGTTTGCCTGAACGTCAACCCAGATCGCCGCGCCATCTTTGCGTCGCAGTGTGAAGCGAAAGGGATTGGCATTGCCGCGTCCCTTGGCCTCGAATAGGGCTTGAGCGGCCGGCACATCTTCTGGGAATACGTAAGCGAATGATGGCTGACCAAGCATCTCGGACACTGTTGCACCTAGAATCCCAGTCATCCGCTCGTTAGCAAACACAGTTCGAGCGTCCGAGTCGATGATCCAAATGCCGTCTTTTGGTTTTTCCATCGGGAACCGCTGTTTCCGGCTCTCAGTATATTCGTCAAACAGCGCGAGAGGAAGCGATGAACAAGCGTGGCTTATCCCGCGGGTGCTTCGCACGAGCCGCTAGCGTCAGGTCCCAAGTTGACTGGAATTTTCCAGCGTTCGATCCAATGCCTCAGTGCCCGTGCGCCAATCACTGACCCAGTCCATCCACAAGGGCAATGAGGATTGAACCAGTGCCCGTCAGCGATTTCTAAGTTCTTTCCCGTGCTAGCGAATGCAGAATCGAGAGGAATCCCGCATTGCGGGCAGGCGAATAGTAGGACGTGGGCGAAACTTTCAGTTGTGGTTCGCATCTGCCCCCCAGCGAAACCGTGGCACATGTTGGTTGCATTCTAATTCTCAGCAGCCTTTTCGGATACGTTTGCGACGTCGCGTCCAGAACAAATGTGAGCACAAGGTCCACTAAAGATAGAACATGTCTACGTGTATCCGGGCCAGGCCTAATTCGATGAATTGAGCGAGGAATCCAATGGGCTCAAAGGACGTGTTCACCCAAGAGGTGAGAAAGGCCCTGTCCGTACGCGCAATCAATCAGCTTATTGCTGATGTCGAGGCCGGACGCTTAGTGAAAAACGAGGAACTGGCGGAAGTGATCGCAGGCTGCATTCGCCATTCAGACCAGGGGGACTTGCAGACTTTGAAGCAAATCCTGGACCAGCGCGAGCTGGGAGGTGTGCCACCCCAGGGACAAGAACAAAAGAGCTGAGGGGAAGGAATAGTAGTGTCGATCCTGGTGCGGAAGAGTTCGATTCGGTGAAGTGGACCGAACGTCTGCCTATTTGGCTTTCTTCCCAATTCACCGGGATTCTGGTTCGATAGTGGGCATTCGCCAGCTTCGGGGATATGCGCGTTTGGATGTAGAATGGCTTTCCCAGCCAGAACGGGAGATACGGGCCATGTTGATCTTCAGCAAGCCTTCCCTTTGTCCGAACTGCGCCAGCACTGCTACCCACAGGTCGAGAAGAAAAGGGTTCTTTGAGCAGATCCTTCACACTATTTTTTTCGTAAGCCCGCTCCGCTGCGAGGTCTGTGATGAACGCTATTTCCAAATCCGATTCCTAACCGCGCCATCAGCGCATAAACACCACCACGCCGCCTAACCCGCTGTTTCCAGGTCCGAAACACCAGCCGAACTCGTCAACTGATCCGAGTCCTCGACATCACGTCCAATCCTGCGACCGCGCTGAAAAGCGACAGGATTTCCTTGATCCACTGACTGGCCTCATTATCCGTCATCTTGGATGTGCTCGCCTTCACCACCCCTTCGTCGCCCTTCGCGGCGTACATTGTCACCGCCCTTTTGAGCTTCCCGAACCGTATCCACAATTCGGGCGTGAAATCTTCCTCGCGAAGTTTGATCAGGTGAGAAACGTAGGCCGCGCAGAGGCGGTCCTGAAGCGAGCCAGTGTCGGCGACAAAACTCTCGACAGCCAAGTCTAAAACCTGTCTCGCGTAGACGAGTTCCATTGCCCGGATGGTAGCATGCTGTATGGCTTCCAGCGAACCGCTCATGGTGAAATGGAACTCTACGCTCAGGCCAGCGAGTCGCGGCGACGGCGCAAGGCGTTTGTCTGTGATGTGCGGATGGATGGGAAGGCATCACTACGCGTGAAGCGTCACGTTATTCAGCAGAGATGGTCAGTCCGCGCGTGCCTCTAAGGCAACGCCGTCGAAGTCGTACCGCTGAGAAGGCAGGACATTGCCTTGTAGTACTTCCGCCAACTGGTCGGCCGCTTCTTCCAACTGTCGCCGCACACCCTCACGGCTGTCACCTGGATTCGTGAGAACGACGATCGAAGGGGAAGCTGAATCACCGAACTCGTCGTGTACGCATCGAAAATCGCCTAGCAGCCTGTTGCCAGCGATCCCGCCGCTCGGTGTAGGAACGTTTTCGGCGCCGCTAAATAGACTAAGATGGAATCGGGAGCCGTCGGACCTGTTGATCACAGGAGTTTCCAGCTTCAACCGCCACAGCGCGCCAGGAAGCCCCTTGGCCTTACAGTGGGGACAGATATCGAAATTCTTGAACACTGACGGGGAGTATAGCAGGTAGCAGCGGCCTGTCGTGTGACTGAACTACGCCCTCTGATTCTGTTCGACTTGCGGCAATGATTCACGGGGTTTTTCGGAAACCGGCAAGGGACGGAAATCCACTTGCATTTATCCTGTGTTTAGGCCCGACGCGATAGTTTGTTTGGGAGACGTCCTGGATTCTAAGACGGAAACTCCCTTTTAATGAAAATCCTCCTGTACAACCCAGACAATGGTGTGACTCGCAACTTCATGCCGCATCTTTGGATGTTTCTCCTGCAAGCCCTCACTCCGCCCGGCCACGAAGTAGTGCTGATCGACGGCAATGCGCAGCCCATGGATGAAGAAAGTATCGCGCGCTACGTGCGTGATGAAAATATCGGACTGGTCGGTATCGGTGCCATGACCAGGATGATCGCCAAGGCCTATCGCATAGCGGACGCGGTGCGCGCCGCGGGAGTAAAGGTCGTCATGGGTGGCCCGCACGTCACGGAAATGGCCGACGAGGCGCTCGGGCGCGACGGCGGCTCGCGCCATGCCGATGCGGTTGCTCTTGGCGAAGCTGATGAGACGTGGCCCAGAATCGTGGAAGATGCCGTGCGCGGCACGCTCAAGGACATCTACGTGCCGGTGGACGACTTTGGCCAAGAGCGCAAACCTTCGCTGCAGCCTTATCCGGAGATTCCCTGGGACAAAATCAAGTTGGAGCAATTCAACTTGCTCCCGGGCATCGTGCATCCGCTGCTCAAGCGCGTGGGGGCTGGTTGGGGAACGTTTCGAATTATTCCGGTGGAGTCCGGGCGGGGCTGTCCGTACGGATGCGAGTTTTGCACAGTGACTGGATTTTTTGGCGACTCCATCCGCTTTCGCACTAATGAGAGTGTGGTGAACGAACTCTTGCTCCTAAAAGCGCGCGCGAAGGAGGAGGGCGGCCAGATTGCCGTATTTTTCATCGACGACAATTTTGCCATCAACGTAAAGCGCACGAAATCATTGCTGCGAGACATCATCGCCGCTAACGCACAAGTCCATTGGGTCGCGCAAATCAGCGCCAACTTGCTGCGCGATGAGGAGCTCGTTGACTTGATCGCGGCGGCGGGCGGCAAGTGGATCTTCATCGGGATGGAATCCATCGATCCAGCCAATCTGGCCGACGTGAAAAAAGGCTTCAACAAGCCGAGTGAATATGCCGTGGTGCTTGACAGGCTGGCCCGGCGCAACGTTTTCGCCATCACTTCTTTTATTTTTGGCATGGACAATGACACTCCTGGCGTCGCGGAGCGAACGCTGAAGGAGATTCGCACGTGGCCTCCGGGGTTGCCGATCTTTGGCCTGATGACCCCGCTGCCAGCGACGCCACTGTACAAAAGGCTGGAAGCCGCGGGGCGGCTCACGCGTCCTAAGCACTGGCAAGAGTTCATTCCCTTTGCGATGGCGCATACGCCGCTGAAGATGAGCATTGACGAAGCTCACAGCGAGGTGCGCATTGGTTGGGCCAGCTCTTACAGTCCCGAGGCCATCGAAAAGGCGGTAGATTCGCTCAACTACAAGCCGCTGGGTTATCGGATCAACATATTTATCGCGCGCCTCTGTTTCCGGGGAATTTATTTCCCACAGATGGGCCGCTTCGCATGGGTTAAAACGATTCTCGAAAATCGGCGCACCATTTTCAAACTCATAAGGCAAGGGTTTGGAGGAGGGCTGCACGCCCCCGTGCCGGCGGTTGCGACCCAGCCGGTCGCAGAGCAGCGGCACTGAAGCTGGCGTTTTTTGGACGAAAGATTGTTATTTGCGAAAAGCTGTTCTAGCCCCATGGCAAGTTTTGCGCTGTAGGAACATCCATTGAGAACGCAATTAAAGATTTGCACCAAAGCGGATTACTTACAGGCCCTGTGCCTAGGAAAAACTCCATCTGGCTTCAAAATCAACAAGATATGGCAGGCTGCGTAACATTGTTCCATTGCGTTGAAAACCGCTGAATGGAGTTTTCGGTAGGGACAATTGGTCAAACTTAATTAACCTGCATAATTGCGCGTGGTAGGTCCAAGTTGTTAGCGATCCGGCTCAAACTTCCCGCAACCCCGTTTCCTAATCCTGCTAATCGCTAAAAGGTTGTTCGCGATAGAAATCATGCCATCCCCCAAAGTGATTCCCTCCGAGACGCATGCGCAACCTCTGTCTGTTCCTGCTCCAGGTTGTTGAAGTAGCTCCAGACCATCCGGACCTGGAGGTAGGACTCTTGAAATGCCATGCTTACGTTGCCGGTCTGCCGTGGTCCAGGCATAGGGCCACCAGATCCGAGACATTCGCTTCGCCCACGCACATGACCGTGTCTGCGCCCCCCCAATAGATCTTCACGGTTCCATCAGACTCCGCAACGGCACCACAGGTAAAAACCACGTTGTGGACATATCCGGTGATTTCCCAGGGATCTTCCGGCTGCAAAATCCACGAGTCGCCCACGCCGATGACCTTTGCCGGGTTCAGCAGGTCATGAAGAGCAATCCCCAAACGATAGACCGATCCATCCATCGTTCGGAAAACTCCGTGATAGATGGAAAGCCATCCCTGGTCCGTTTTGATCGGCGGCGCGCCGGGACCGATCTTCATTTCATCCCAGTGATATGGTTCAGGCTTGATGATGAGCTGAGATTGTCCCCAATAGCATAGATCCGGAGAATAGGAAATCCAGATTGACCAGGGGGCGATTTCCGAATGGGGACGGTCAAGCCGGGCATAAAGTCCATCAAACTTCTCGGGAAAGATCACTACATTCCGATAATCCGCCTGCGTGATGAGGGAGACCCTTTCCACCTGACTGAAGTCCTTCGTCTTGGCCAGGGCGATCCGTACTCCATTTCGCGAGTAGGCGCTGTAGGTGATGATGTACTCCCCTTCCAGTCGGGTCACGCGTGGATCCTCCACGCCGAACTCTTCATAGGCGGCAAAAGGGCTGTCCCGCGCAGGAATCAGAAAGGGCTGTGGATCGGCGATGAAGTGGAATCCGTCGGGACTGCGTGCCAAACCAATGATGGACCGTCCCGTACGGAGATGGGAGCGGAAAAGCATGATGTATTCGTCCTCATGCTTCACGACCGCCGCGTTGTGAACGGTTTCCACTGGGTAGGGGATCTCGGCCTTGGTAAGGACAGGGTTGTGGCCATATCGTCTGACAATGTCCGGCTTCATGACTGTCTCTTCGCCTCCAAATCAAAAATCGTAGAGTAAACCCGTTCGTACGCCTCCACCATGGTTTTGATAGAAAAGCATTGCTGGACCCGTTGGCGGCAGGCAGTGCGATCGATTTCAGAAAGGCGTTCAAGGGCCCGCACCGCCTCGTTGACGTTGTTGACCAGAAACCCCGTCTGCCCGTCTTTGATCACCTCACGGCAGGAGCCCAGGTCCATGGCGATAACGGGCACGCCGGCTGCATTAGCTTCAGCCAGGACCAGTCCGAACCGCTCTGGGATGGTGTTCAGATGGATTAAAGTGCAGGCACTCGCGAACAATTTATTTTTCTCCGCCATGCCCACCGGCCCGATATAGGAGATGTTCTGACAATCCATGTGCGGTTTGACCTGGTTCCGATAATAGACCTGATCCTGGATGATTCCTGCGATGATCAAATGCCGACCACTCAATCTAGCGACCTCGATGGCTAAATGGACACCCTTATCCGGATGAATCCGGCCAAGGAAGATCAGGTCATCACCGCCAGATTCCTGGAGCGGGTACAACGAGAGGTCGATCCCGTTGTAGACTGTCGCCAGGTAATTCAGCCCCGGCGCGCGATCGGAGTCGCTGATGGAAACAAAATATCCGTCACGATACTTCTGATAGACGGGCATGATTTTGGGCGACGAGAATCCGTGGATGGTAGTGAGGACCGGTGTCTTGACCAGCCGGCTGTAGGTCAACGCCATGAAGTCGTAGTGACTATGGATGAGGTCAAACTCAGCAGCACGCTCGAACGCTTCGGAGATGTGAAGGTATTCGGCTACTTTGGGATCGACGGTGGAATCCTCTTCATATCCTTTATCAACCACGGCGTGCAGGTGAGCGCGGGTCACAGAATCCCTACTGGCGAACAACGTCACATCCCAACCACGGGCGACGAGTCCTTCGGTGATGTTGCTAGCCACCGTTTCCCAGGCGCCATATTGCCGGGGAGGCGTTCGCCAAGCTACCGGCGACAGGACAGCCACTCTTTTGTTGGGAATTGTCATGCTGTTGAACGATCTTCGTAGTTCATGGCAGCCAGCACCTCATCGAGTGGGACGGTTGCGAAACCGGTGGCGTGATCGGCCATACCATAAGGAATGATCAGTTCGCCGTTGTGGAGGAGAGCGCCGCACGTATAAACGACGTTGGGCACGTAGCCTTCCCGTTCGTTTTGGTTGGCTTTGAGCAAAGGCTCGCGGAGGCGACCGATCACTTTGGCAGGATCATCGCGATCGAGGAGGAACGCACCGATGCAGTACCTTCGCATAGGGCCGACACCGTGGCTGAGGACCAGCCACCCTGCATCGGTCTCGATGGGGGATCCGCAGTTCCCAAGCTGGACCAGTTCCCACGGGAAAGTAGGTTTAAGGAGCAGCCTGCGTTCATTCCAGAAGTGGACGTTGTCGGAAAACATGAGGTAGATGTTCTCGTTGTCCTGGCGAGAAAGCATGGCATATAGGCCGTTGATTTTCCGGGGGAAGATGGCCATGCCTTTGTTTTCGGCGGCCGGACCATTCAAGGTGATGAATCGAAAGAGGAGGAAGTCAGAAGTCTCTACCAGCTCTGGTACCACGACCTTGCCATCGTAGGCGGTGAAGGTCGCGTAGTAGATGCGAGTGCCGTCATCGTTTTGAAAACAGACGAACCGGGCGTCTTCGATGCCGTTGCGTTGCGAGGGAGTGACCGGGAAAATGATGCGTTCGGATAGCTGCTGTTCGGGCTCGAACTGAACTTCGTAGTTGGACCGGGCCAGCATCCAAATTCCCTGGGTGGCCTTCTGATGTTCCTGTACCCTTCTATCCGACAGGCGGGACTCCTTCAGTTCGGCTTCGAGATTGGCGCGAAGCTCTTCCAGTGCGAACGACTCCCCAAGCTTGTTCATGACCCGGCGTGTGAATTCGCTGGTCAATCCCAGTTCAAAGAGTTTCCGCGCGAACAGCGCCTTCTCGTACAGCGGGTTCGGGATTTGACGCGGCTCGGCGAGGAAGCCAGTTGGCCTTAGCACCTCGATCCGACGGTCGGGGTGGATGATACCGGTCCGAAAAGTGATTGAAGAAATGTGTCCCTCGCCGGTCGCGCGCAAGCTGAGGATAAAACGCAGAGCGCCGGATGGCAGGTCAGTTTGGTCAGGGTGCGGGACGATGGAGGGATTGAACAGCGCAGCGGATTCTAAAGAGTATTCGGCCAGGAAATAAGAGCCGATCAACAGTCGTCTTTGTTCGGAGACTTCCTCATCCGTCAACAGCAGCTCGCGGACTTGTTCAAAGCGTTCCAAAAAGAGTTTGCGGATCTGCTGGTGTCGCTGGGAGAATTCAGCGGAGACTTCGTCCAGGAGGGGACCGACTAGGTTTTCCGGGAGCGACAGGATCCTGGAGATGATCCTGCTTACCCGTGGGGGATCCCCCGGACTGAATGGCCGCAGAAGAACGCGGGACTGGTCGGGCTTGAGAATCGTGGCCGCGCGTTTGACGTGAATTGACATGGGCTGGTGCTCCAGGGAAACGAGACAGGAATCGGTTGTTACTCTTCGACGGCGATAGGTTCCTTAAAACTCGTCAGCATATTTTGCGCCAAGCGCATTTCCGTCAACGAAAGCAAGAAAGCCAGGGTGGATTCCGCCCCCTGGTTCCGGTTGACCCGATCCACGTGCAACCCATCGCGGCAGCCGCCTGTTTTGGGAGAGTAGAGTTCCAACCCGAGATCGTTCCAGCCGATGAACCAGTCGAAGGCACGTTGCGCCTGTTCGTACCACCAGAGGTCCGATGTGGCGCGATAGGCTTCAAGACAGGCTGAGGCCATTGCTTGCGCTTCAATGGGCTGCTGGTCAAAGTTGGCGCGCATGCCGCCACGGCGATAGAACCCGTTGGTGCCAATGGCTCGAAAGTGACCCTTCTCGGAGATTTGCAATTCCGCCAGCCAGCGCAGGGCCTCCAGTCCTCGCTCAAACACCGCTTGTTGTCCGGTTGCACGTCCGTTCAGAATCAAGGCGTGTGCGAGCTTCGCGTTGTCGTACGTCAGATTCTCTTCGAACCAGCACCAGTCCGGCTGGGCGGTCCTTTCGAAAAGTTCCATGAGCCGGGAAGTGAGTGTCTCACGGGTTTGGTTGACCAGGCTGTCACCGCGCAACCGGCGCAGGTATTCATGAATGCCGATGAGCCCCAACGCCCAGGCGCGCGGCGAAGTGAACTCCGTCAGTGCAGGCAGCGCCAGCGCGAAGAGCTGTCCAGCCATGACCTGGAAGCTCCGATAGGGGGAACGCCCAACTCCCACGCCCAGCGCCCAGAGCGCTCGCGCTTGACAATCCTCTGACCCTTGTTCATCGAGCCAGTGTCGATCAAAACTCAGGTGGTTGTGGAAGCGTTTTGTCTTGGGATCGAACGCGTGATGGAGAAAAGCCGCGTAAGTGGTGGCTAGTGTCCGCACGCGCTCCGGGTCCTCTCCCAACTCACTGAGCAGCACTGCGAGGATATACGCACGCGCATTATCGTCGGTGCAATAGCCCTCGGAAAAATTTGGAACGCTAAAAATGGCATGTTGGAAGATTCCGGTCGAATCGGTCATCCGCGAGAGATGACTCAACTTCAACTCCGGCAGTTCCCGCGGTTTTTGGTCGAGCGTCTTCGTGGCAAGAGATTTTCGAGACCGCGCCGCCCCCTCTATCCGTGACAACTCGAAGGAACGCATATACAGCTGTGCCACGTTGCTCCAGACCATCTCACGGCCGAGCCTGTAGGCGTTCTTACGAATGGCATGACGGCGTGTGTCGTCGCGCAGCAAGCCAATAACCTCGCGCGCTATGGCCGCGGCGTCGCCGAACGGCACCAGCACGCCGTGGCCTTCCGCCAACAATTCTACAGCGTGCCAGTACGGTGTCGAAATTACTGCTTTGCCGGCACCAAACGTATAGGCTAGCGTGCCCGACGTGATCTGCGCTTCGTTGAGGTAAGGCGTGATGTAAAGGTCCGCGGCGCCGATGAACTCCTTCAGATTTTCAGGGTCTACGAACCGGTTGTAGAAGATGACGTTCTTCTCAAGTTTGTTCCTTTTGGCGAGAATTTCGAGGCTGAGCCGATAAGCTTCGCCATGCTCTCGCAGTTCGTTGGGATGGGTGGCGCCCAAGACAATGTAAACAACGTCGGAAAACTCCGCCAGAATATGCGGCAGAGCGTTGAGCACATATTCGATCCCCTTGTTCGGCGAGAGTAGCCCAAACGTGAGTAGCACCACCCTGCCTTCTACACCGAACTGGTCCTTGAAATACGTCGGATCGACGAACCCTACGTCGGGAATGCCATGCGGGATCAGATCGATCTTGGCCGGAGGTGCCTGGTAATTCTCCTGTAGCATCTGTCGTCCTCGCTCAGCCATAACCACGAGCCGGGTCGAGAGCGAGACTAACTCCTGCATTACGCGCCGTTGGTCGCCTTTCGACTCACGCAAAACGGTATGTAGCGTTGTGACAACAGGCATTCTCAATTCGCGCAGGAGCGCCAGGATGTGACCGCCGGCGGGCCCACCGAAAATGCCGAACTCGTGCTGCAAGCAGACGATGTCCACGTTGTTGATGTTGAGAAAGTCCGCTGCACGTAGATAGGACGGCAAGTCCTGCTCCTCAATCTCGAAGCGAACTACTTCTGGGTACTCGTAGCCACCTTTAATGTCATTCACCGCCACTGAGAAACACTGGCTTTGGGGATGCGCAGTTGCCAAGGCGGCAAGCAGGTCAGACGTGAACGTCGCAATGCCGCACTTGCGCGGCAAGTAGTCGCCGACAAACGCGATCTTGCGAATTTTGGAACCTTCTTTCACGGGGCAGTCTTTCATTCCTCGCGCCCCGCGCTGCTATGCACACGAGTCTGCGCGCCAACTACAAATGTACCGACTCAGCGTGAAGTGGGAAGGAACGTTCTCCGGTAGCGTAGATTCTGTCCTTCGGGCGGTGGTTTTCAAGGCATGCGGTCTACCGATCCGATGCGGGTTGGCAGGAGCGCGGGAAGGATATTCGCGCAGACGCAGTGATCGTCTCGATGAGCCCACCAAGCTATCCCTCGGTATGATTGCATCCCTGCAGAGCCCGCTGCTGTTTCACCTGGCAAAATCATTGTACCTCGCATCGTGGTTGGAGGAGTGATTTTGTCATGGCTTAGGCGACTCGTGGAATCGTGGGTTGATCGTATTCTCGGGGCGAGCTTTCGGTCGATAATCTCGCTGCTCGAAGAGGCGCAACTCGATCGGCACTACGTGCGAGGGGGCCCCGATCTACATCCGGGGTGCTTGCTCAGCTACTACCGTCACCGCGGACTCGAAGTCGCGAGCATCCCTTGCACCGACTACCAGCGGCCAAGCGACGACAATATGCGCGAGGCCCTGGCTGCCTTCCGTCGGCTTCCCCAACCAGTCCTGCTCCATTGCAGCGGTGGTATCGACCGGAGCTCGCCGGTCGCCGCGTATTTGAGTGAACACGACGAGCGATGACGACCCGAAAAAGAACATCTTCTCCCGCTGTCCGGAGCTTGCAATCCGCCCCCAAGGGGGATACGTTGTGATCACCGACCCTTTCCCTCATGGATCAACCGACAGTCACTTCCGCGCTGCAGCAGCCTGACGCCGAGAGGTCTCTTCGTTTGGGGGGGCGGGCCAAGAGGCTGAGCTAGCTATTGCGAAGGCTGTGAAATTAGAGGTGCAAGAAGGCCCTAGTCGGGAAGCCGAACGCCAGAAAAAGCAAACGGATGACCTGGAAGTAGCCCGGCAGAAAAATCGGAAGATTTTCCGCCCGTAGTGTTGGCCTAGAGCCACAAGAAGTTGATTGTTCGAGTTTTGGAAATGGACTAAATGGAGGTCAAAGAAATGACTGTGAATATCACTCCCCTGCATGACCGCGTCCTCGTACGTAGGCTGGAAGAGAAAGAAACCGCGAAGGGCGGGATCATTATTCCCGATACGGCGAAGGAAAAACCTCATGAGGGCGAGGTCATGGCCATCGGAGCCGGCAAGATTGAAAAAGGCCATCGCATCCCACTCGATGTGAAGGTGGGTGACCGGATCTTGTTCGGAAAATACACCGGCAACGACATCAATATCGACGACCATGAGTATTTGATCCTCCGCGAGGAGGAAATCCTGGTGAAAGTCAGCGGAATCGCCAAAGCAGCATCCGGCAAGAAGTAGGTTTTACCCGAACCGAAGATTTCGGACGGGCAGAAGTGTTCAATCACCCAGGAGGGTGACGTCTAATGGCAAAACAAATTGTAACCGGTGAGAATTCACGGCAGGCGATTTTGCGCGGCGTCAACATTCTGGCTGACGCTGTAAAGATCACGCTCGGGCCGAAGGGGCGCAATGCGGTGATCGAGAAGAAGTTCGGGGCGCCGATCATCACCAAGGACGGCGTGACCGTTGCGAAGGAGATCGAGCTGCAAGACCCGCTCGAGAACATGGGTGCACAAATGGTGCGCGAGGTTGCGTCCAAGACCTCGGATGTGGCTGGCGATGGCACCACCACCGCGACCTTGCTGGCACAAGCAATCTTCCGTGAGGGTGTGCGAACGGTTGCCGCAGGCGCGAGCCCGATGGCGCTCAAACGCGGCATTGATAAGGCAGTCGAAGTTGCCGTTGGAGAGATCAAGAGGCTCTCCCGCGAGGTGAAGGGCGACATGATCGCGCAGGTGGGCACAATCAGTGCCAACACCGACAAGCAGGTGGGCAGCATCATCGCCGAAGCGATGAAGAAGGTCGGTAAGGATGGCGTCATCACCGTCGAGGAATCCAAGACGATGGAGACGACCCTCGAAGTGGTCGAAGGCATGCAATTTGACCGCGGATACCTGTCGTCCTACTTTGTGACCGACCCGGAGCGCATGGAATGCGTACTCGAGGACGTACACATCCTGATCCACGAGAAGAAGATCAGCTCGATGAAGGACCTGCTGCCCTTGCTCGAACAGACGGCCAAAATGAGCAAGCCGCTGCTGATCATTGCTGAAGAAGTCGATGGCGAGGCCTTGGCCACGCTGGTCGTGAATAAGCTGCGCGGCACACTCCAGTGCGCGGCAGTGAAGGCTCCGGGCTTCGGCGACCGCCGCAAGGCCATGCTCGAAGACGTCGCCATTCTCACAGATGGGAAAGCCATCACCGAGGACCTCGGCATAAAGCTTGAGAACGTGAAGATTGAGGACTTGGGCAGCGCCAAGAAGGTGACCATCGACAAGGACAACACGACGATCGTCGCAGGCGCCGGCAAGGCCAGCGCGATCGAAGGTCGAATCAAGCAGCTCCGTGTGCAGGTCGAAGAGACCACCTCGGATTACGACAAGGAAAAGCTCCAGGAGCGACTTGCCAAGCTGGTTGGCGGCGTCGCAGTAATCAAGGTAGGCGCGGCAACCGAGACCGAGTTGAAAGAGAAAAAGGCTCGCGTCGAGGACGCCATGCACGCCACCCGTGCGGCAGTTGAGGAAGGCATTGTCTCCGGAGGCGGTACTGCTCTTCTGCGCTGCCTGCCGGCCCTGGAGAAGCTGAAACTCCACGACGATGAAGCCATTGGGGTGAACATCGTAAAGCGTGCGCTCGAAGAACCCATTCGCCAGATTGCCCAGAACGCCGGGCACGAAGGCGCGCTGGTTGTTGGACGCGTGCGCGAGTCGAAGGATGAGAACTTCGGCTTCAACGCAGAGACCGGTGAGTTCGGGGACCTGGTCAAGGCTGGTGTTATTGATCCAGCTAAGGTCACGCGCCTCGCCCTCCAGAACGCTGCGTCCATCGTCTCACTGATGCTAACAACCGAAGTCTTGATCGCCGACGCTAAGGGAGAGGAAAAGATGGCTGTGGTTGGTGCAGGCGGCGGCATGGGAGGAGCGTACTAAACCCCGTTCTATTTGCACCGAGGGTTGCGCGGGAACCCTGAAAAGTGAACACAATCATGCTGTATTTCGATCGCCTGCGAATGCTGCGTTTCTAGCGCGTGCAAACTTTAGGCGATGAAGCCAACTGCGACCAGCCGTCTGTCGGATGGATACAATCTGAACTGTTTTGAACAGATTGTATCCGCCATGGTTGCTCACAGTCTAACGTCGAGGTTAACCTCAAGCTTCGCAGTAGGGCTGCGGAAAGAAAGCGGCCGCCATAATGCCAAATACAATCAAACCGGGCACCATCCTGATTAAAGAGGGCACACTCTTGCCGGAAACCGTTGTTCTCCGCAAAAATTTCCTCTAACGTTTGAAAGTTCCCACTCAGAACCGATAGAAGTACAATGGAAGGGCTCGGACTGCCTATCCTCTTATATATCGTCGTCTGTGAAAGAGCGACCGTAGCTGTAGGACTCCGGCCTGTGGTGCAGGTGAACCTGATACAAATAAGAACCCCCCAGTTCTTCACCCAACTCATGCGTCTAAGCGGCAATCCTTTCCAACCGGTACTCGTGATGTAATCCGCCGAGGACCGATCGGCTAACGACCTTACCATCGTGGGCTAAGTGGTGCCGGTGGCGATTTCTCGTGATTGCGAAAGCTTCGCCAGGGTCAGGAATTCCCGGTCCCAAGCTCGCATGTGGTCGCCCCTGATTATAGTGGGCAACCCACTCTTTCAGGATTCGTCGCACGTGCCGCTGGTTCAAAGGGATGAGGAAATCAAGACATTCCCTTCGAATCGTGCCCACGAGCCGTTCACAAAAAGAATTCGCTTGCGGCGCCCGAAACGGAGTCCTCAAGACGATGACGCCCAGCGACTTCAGGGCGCAATCAAGTTCCGTCGAGTAGATGCTGTCCCGGTCGTGGAGAACGAACCGGTAGGGATGCTCACCCGTGATGGCCTCTCGAAACTGTTGGATCGTCCAAGCTGCGGTAGGGTGATCGGTCACGTTGAAGTGAGCAATCTTGCGTGTTCCTACCTCCATGATTACAAACACGTAGAGAACTCGAAAGCGTACCGTCACGACGACAAAGAAATCGCTGGCTAACATCGCCTGGGCGTGATTTCGTACAAACGTCATCCATCGCTGAGAAGGAAGGCGTTTCCTAGGCCGAGTGGTAAGCGGCATGTAGCGTCGAACCGTACGAGGGGACACGCGAATTCCCAGCTTAAGGAGCAACTCAGCAGCGATGCGCTCCTCTCCCCACGTTGGATTCTCGTGCGCCATCTTGAAGATCAGTTCCTGGAGTCGCCCGGGCACTCGGGGCCTCCCGCGCGGCCTCGATTTCCATCGCCAGAGCAACTGAAAACCCTTCCGATGCCAGCCGAGGAAGGTCTCAGGCTTGACGTTGACCAGAGCGTCTTGCCATGCGAAGAGCCGAGAGAGAAGGACCAGAGACAACCGTGTAGCGTCGGCCGCCCGCCGAGGTTTGACTTCGCGCTCGAGGAAAGGGGCGAGTTGTTTCCGGAGGAACATATTTTCCGCTTTGATGGCAGCGCCCGAACGAGTGCCCAACAACAAGAATCGGAGAGCGTCCTGAGCCAGAGAGGAAAGTATGAAGACCAACCGAAGCACGGAATGGGCAGTTCTCATGGGGCTGGGAGCATGCCACGGGTGTGCTAAAGGGAGCAAGCTAGCGTTTCACGCAGATTTTCGCGCACAAATTTATCGCGTACGGATTTTTTGCGGAGGACAGTTCTAGCAAGTCTGAACTGCACCCCGGAAACCTGAACCAGCAACGGACAGCAGAATACGTTCGGATAAGTACCGCGAACTCGGCTAGTGTTTACCGGAGGTGAAGTGACGATTGATCGTCGCGAATGGTGTGAGAGGGCTGATTTGGGATTTGGGTTGGGCGAATTGGGCTATAAATTGGAGGTGCCGATTCGCCCGGCGCTCGTTGCGTAAGACTTTCCTGAAACAGGACTTAGAATTGGTTGCGGGGGTCAGATTTGAACTGACGACCTTCGGGTTATGAGCGTAATCGTAACATCGGGCCTGTTGATTCTGTGCAACTTAAATTAGATGGTTTTGGAGTCTTGAACTTCTTTCCCAAATCTTTCCCAGACGGCAAACATTCTATGAGCGCTTCCTCAAGTCCTGAAACTGGCCGATACGCACAACGCCATTGGGGAAGACAGCCCGGATCTCCAGCCTGCCACCCATGGCCTTAATCACACCTTGCAGCGTTGTGATGTACATATCGGCGCGCCGTTCCATTTTCGAGACGGCCGCCTGGTTGACGTGCAGAAGCCGTGCGAGTTGTTCCTGAGTGAGCTCGCGTGCTTCTCGCAGTTCATCGAGTGCCATCTCGTCAATCATCTTCGCGGCAGCAGCCTCGTTGCGCGCACGACGCTCCGGAGACATCTTTGCCTGAAGTTCCTTGAAGTTCTTAGCCATTGTTCTTTTTCTCCTTCTCAAGGGTTTCCAAATGTTCCTCATAAAGTCGATCTGCGATTGGGACGAATTCCTCATACCACCTATTGTTCCCGGTCTTATCCCCGCCCGTGAGCAAAATGGCGCAACGTTTCGGATCGAAAGCAAATAGCACACGATACGGCCTGCCTGCGTGCTGGACTCTCAGTTCCTTCATGTTCGAGGGCCGTGAAGATTGAATAAGGTCGGCGTGTGGTCTTCCGAGTGAAGGACCACGCATCTGCAGAAGTCTGACCATTTGATCCACGCTGTCCTGCTCATCCTCTGAGAGATCATTCCACCAGCGCTCGAACTCGTCGGTGAACTCAATGTCCCATTCCATGGATGGAATATAACAGCCGTGGAATGCGTTGTCAATAGGTCGAGGAGGAGTTTGGAAACGTGCCCGAGCACATTTTCCAAGGAAAAAAGGCTTCAGAATGGAGCGTCGGAAGCCTTTGCTGTGTGTTCTTTACAACTGGTTGCGGGGTCAGATTTGAACTGACGACCTTCGGGGTATGAGCTTCACAGATTGGCATCGAAAAAATCCGCTAAATGCTTGCTGTGGCGTTGCTTAGCTCAAGACTCAACTTCCTGTTTCTCCGTCGAATTGTACCGAAGCTGTACCGAGTCGGCATGCCCGCTCTGGTCACTCGCTTCCATAGAGGGGCGTTCTGGTCGCGTCGACAGGAATTACAGTCATGCCTTTTATGTTCGTCGGCAGCTTCTGGGCTGGTGGGACGGTCGGATTGCTTGGATACGTGGTGCCGTCGAACTTGAGCCTCGCTTCATAGCCGAGCTGGATGCCTGTGGTACGCAAAAATTCCATCGGCTCCCTGTGATTCGCCAAAATTCTGGCCGTCAGTGAAATCAATAACATAGGAGCGACTCCGCTGCCACCGCTTTGGTATAACTCTGCCCATGTTCCGCGCGCTCCGTCTCGTGTTCGGTTCGCTTGTCCGCCTCTTCCGCAGTCGACGGGATCTCATCCTTGAGAACGTCGTGCTCCGTCAGCAGTTGGTCGTGCTGAAACGGCGTCGTACGCGGCCAGCTCTAAATCTGTTTGACAAGCTCTTCTGGGTGGCCGTTAGTCGGCTGTGGTCGCAATGGAAGCAATCGCTCATCGTTGTCACCCCGGAAACCGTAGTCCGCTGGCACCGTGCCGGCTTTCGGATGTACTGGAAGCTGATCTCTCGAGTCCGGGGACCGGTTGGGCGAAGACAGACGCCGAAGGAAGTGCGGGAGCTGATCTTCCGAATGGTGACTGAGAACCCGACATGGGGAGCGCCGCGCATCCACGGTGAGCTGTTGATGCTTGGATTTGACAACTCGGAGCGCACGATCTCCCGGTGGATGAAACGCGCACCAAGGGATCCTATGCCAGCCGAAAGATGGCGCTCCTTTCTACGCAATCATCGGGAGGCGATTGCCGCGATGGACTTCTTCACTGTTCCCACCATGAGCTTTGGCATGCTCTACTGCTTCTTCGTGATCGCCCATGATCGAAGGCGTATCCTGCATTTCAACGTCACAAAGCATCCGACGAGCCTGTGGGTAGTTCAGCAGTTGCGGGAAGCGTTTCCGTTCGCATCGGCTCCACGGTACCTGATCTTCGATCGGGACGGGAAGTACGGGCTCGAGGTTCCCGTGGCGGTGCGGAGTCTGAGGATCACACCTATCCGAACCTCGTTGGCGAGCCCTTGGCAGAATGGAGTCGCGGAGCGGTGGGTGGAGAGCAGCCGGAGGGACTTATTGGATCACATCATTGCAGTGAACGAACGCCATCTGAAGCGGTTGCTCGCCGACTATGTTCGCTACTACCACGAGGACCGGACGCACCTAGGACTGGGGAAGGGAACGCCAGGTTGGAGAACTCCTTCCGGGGCTCTCGGGCGAGTCGTTTCCTATGAACGGCTTGGCGGCCTGCATCACCGATACGACCGGGCTGCCTAAGGCCGATTGTCCCAATCTCAGGACCGCACACTCGAACTCCATCCTTATATAAGTGTGCTGGACCACTCCCCTGGAAGTCATCCGTTCGTTTCGGGACTCTGCTTCCACGTTGGCAGTGGTGAATCTCTCCTTTGCACGCGCGGATAAGGTTTTGGCGAGGGACAGGGCGAGAGTGAGCCCACCGGCGACGAAAAGTTTTTCAGCCTTTCCCGACAGCCGAAATGCATTCCAATCATCGCCACTCAAAGCATCAGTTCACTGAAGTCCGCGCTCCCCGGCGAAACCTGGCGTACTCTGCTCCAGACATTTCGGACAAAGATTTTCATGGCGCTGTCAGATGACTACTCAGCCCGGACAGCCAGCGAGCTTTGCGGGCGCGAGGACAAGCTCAAGGTCAGCTACAACCTTTCCGAGAGCGGCCACGATGCACGGATTAGCTTGCTCACAGGCAAGGCCTTGTCCCACAAGTCCAACATCACAGCCTCCAAGAGCTATAACACGCACACAGATTTTCGCTTCGACATGAAGACATTCACGGAACTGCGAAACGCGCAGTCCGTGACCATTGCATATGACGGCACGAACCCGATGCCACCAATGTTCTGTTACTTGAAACCTTACTTCAACGACCCGAATAAATCCTACTTTCGGCAACTCGCCGATGGAGAACTCTGATGAACGGATTCGAAATGATTCTGCCATTTCTCAAGCCCATCGAACACCTCATCCTTGACGACTCGATCAGCGAGGTCATGGTGAATGGGCATCATCGCGTGTTTGTGGAGAGGGCAGGCTTTGTCGAAGAGGTCCGCGGGCTCTCGATGTGTGAGAAGTCGCTGATGGTAGCGGTGAAAAACATCGCGCGCCGCCTGGGCAATGATATTTCTGAATCCAACCCGATCCTCGACTCACGCCTGCCCGATGGAAGCCGGGTTGCCGCCGTCATCCCGCCCTGCAGTTTGAATGGCGTCACGCTGACCATTCGCAAGTTCAACTCCCGGCATTTCGGAATCGAAGATCTCATCAGGGCTGGGACCCTAGAGAGATGGCTGGCGAACCAACTAGAGACCTACGTCCTCGGGCGGAAGAACATCCTCATAGCTGGTGGCACAGGAACTGGAAAAACGACGCTCTTGAATATTCTTGGAAAATTCATTCCACCGGACGAGCGAATTCTCCTGATTGAGGACACGTCCGAAATTCAGATGGATCAGGACAACCTTGTCCGCTTTGAAGCCCGCCAACCGCAAAACGGCCTGACGGCTGTGAGCATTCGTGATCTCTTGAAAGCGGCCCTCCGCCATCGGCCAGACCGGATCATACTCGGTGAGATTCGCGGCGGCGAGGCATTCGATCTCTTGCAGCTTCTGAACACGGGTCATTCAGGAAGCCTCTCCACTGTCCATGCGACATCAGCCAAGCAGGGCCTCGCACGATTCACAAGTTGCGTCCTCCAAAGCGGAGTTGACCTACCCTATCGAGCGATCAAGACCAACATCGGGGATGCGGTGAATGTTGTCGTGCAACTCGAACGGCGACCAGGCAGACGCTTTCTTTCTGAGGTGGTCGAAATCAATCGCTATGACCCCGACCTGGACGAATACGACTTCGGCGTAATCTATCAAAGCCGCCGGGAGCAGCCATGAACGCTCCTGAGAAAATTACGCACACTGTTCCATCGGCATCGGAATACATCCTCGACAACTTCAAACCGACAGACCGCATTGCTGTCCTGGTACTCAACCGGCAGCTAGGTGAGACCACGCAGAGGATTACGACAGCGCAAAAAGCCTCAAGCCCTGAATTTCAAGCCTGGCTCCGTTATAAAAACGCAAGCGGAGCCGACATTTATCTGGGAATGAACGCCCTGCAACGCCACGC
>DATDHE010000478.1:0-3420 GCA_036521695.1 Candidatus Acidiferrum sp.
CTGGTTACAGCGCAAAAGTTGCCCGCCGCTGCTGGCCTTACTAAAGTATCTGACCGCGAGTCCGTTTCCAAGCCTTATTAGATCGATGCGATCGACCTATCTTGCGAGTCGCGATTCGATTTTCTTCATGGAGGGAAGTAACAATAAGCAGTGCAGACGCTACCACTCGCCGTTTCCAGAAAAATCCGCACTGCAGAAGTCGCGCGAACAGGGACGGACACCTCCTCCGATGCGCCCGAAAGCGCCGGGAAACACGCGCGACAACGCGACGGCTTCACGGCCGACCTGGCACTCCAACCCGCGAGGCCACCACGCCACGCCCCGTGACCTCGCAAATGACGCTTACTGCACTTCGTTCAGCTTTTGGTAGATCAGCATTGCCACCAGCACCAACAAAAAGACTCCGGACCCTATGCTGAAAACCCGGACCGGGATCGTCAGCCGGTTGACCTTGCTCAATAGTTCCGTCTGCTCTTCCTGCATGTGTGAATTGTGGTCATCCAGAAACAACTGGTCATCCTCGTGCATGGTGAGTGTGCTCTTGTAAATCAGGAGGATGATCAAACCAACGGCGAACACTCCGAATACAACGGACACGACAGTCAGCGTCATAAGCCACCTCGGCAGATTCCGAAACCAAGTGCAGCGGCTTTCCACTGATGGAAGCAGGGTGCGCAGAACCCAGCGTCCAGTCCCGGGGAAGGCCCTAATGGGGATGATTATAGCCCCGTTGGCAAGTCCCGGCGCCGAATTAATCCCTTTGTTCGGAGTCTGTTACAGGAACGGGAAGAATGCGACTTCCCGCCCCCGGGCGCATCCAAGAGATGAGTGGCTTTCTAAGACCGTCCTAACCTGAACGCTTGTCTCGGAAACCACATTTGCTATAATCAAACAGCTTTAAAGCCAAGGAGATACGAATGGCCACCACAACCGTCCCCGAAGTGACCAAGAAGGCTGCCCCGGTTACTCTAACTTCCAATGCTGTTGCCAAGGTGAAAGAGATCATGGGCCAGCAGAACCCCGTTCCCGCCGGCTTGCGCATTGGAGTTGTGGGTGGCGGATGCTCCGGCTTCTCCTATTCCATGCAGTTTGAAAACGGCGCTGGAATGATGGACAAGACTTTCGAGATGGACGGCCTGAAGGTATTCGTCGATGCGACGTCGGTCATGTATCTGAACGGTTGCATCGTCGACTACGTCGAGACGCTCGAAGGCGCAGGCTTCAAGTTCGAGAACCCGAATGTGAGGAGCACCTGCGGCTGCGGATCCTCGTTCAGCGTGTAACACCTAGCGAAGGACGCATTCGTCCGTCCGCCGTGCGCAGCACGGCAGTTTGTCCGGAATCAGAACGGCCTTATCCTGAGTGATGAGGCCGTTTCTATTTTCAGCCGTGCGTGAATTAGGTAGGGAGCTGAATGATGTGGAGACACCCGCCTTCCGCTGCCCGCCGTAAGCAGCAAGGCGAGTGTGTCCCACACTTACTGTTGCTGGGGCGGATTGCTCGGCGGATTTGGCTGACCGAACCCTCCACTCGACGGCGAACTCGGACTGTTAACCATTCCCGAAGAAGACGAACCGAAGCCGCCGCTCGAGCCAAACCCGCCGGGTTGCCCGTTGCTGCCGTTCTGCCCGTTGAGGTTGGGCGCCTGGCCGAAGCCCGGCAGTTGAGGCTGGTACGGAGTCGTGATCAACCGTCCCTGCTCCTGCGCCGGATCGTACACGAATACCCAGTCTTTGTATTTCTTCTTGTGATTGAATTCGCGGAACGTCGGATCTTTGATGGGACTCGCGCTGGCGACTCCGACGATCGGTGCGCCGATGATTTGTCCCGAGCCAAGCTGATTGCTTCCCGGACTGCCGCTCCCCGGTCCTGTCGGATTCGTGCCCGTTGCGTCCGGAGAAGTCGGTGATCCCGCCTGGGCAGGATCCGTTCCGGTCGACGGCGCGCCGGTCGTCGACTGATTCAGTCCGTACGGCGAATTGGGGCTCGCCCCAATTGAAGGATTCGCGCCGAACGTAGAAGGCTGTGAAAGTCCGCCGGGGCCGCCGTTCAATCCACCAGCATTCGCCCCGATGGGATTCGCCCCGGGAATCGTCCCGCCTCCCATTCCGCTGAGCGACATCTGGACTTCGCCGAAGTGCAGCAATTTGAAATCCGCGCAGGTGCCGTTCTTGCAGTTCAGAGGATCCTTGTACCGCTTGCGCAGAAACCGCATGTTGTTGGAGCTTTCGAGATCCTCAATCTTGGTGGGATAGCGTCCGAATTTCTTGTAGTAGGCGCGGATCGCTCGCGAATACTGCACCCCTCGATGAATCATCTCCTCCTCGCGGTCGTGCTTGATTTCGAACGTGATGGAAGGGACCATCACTCCCGCAAAGATGACCATCAGGGCCATCGCCAGCAGCAGCGTCAGCATGATGTAGCCGTGATCGCCGCGCTGGGAAGGGTTGGGTCGAATTGGTGAGTTCACTTTCATCGAAAGAGTGCAGGTTTCAAGTTTCAAAGTTTCAAGGTTTCAAACCCTGGAACAATAGCGTCTGGAAACCTTGAAACCTTGAAACCTTGAATTTCTCACCCCTGCGTCAGGGGAATATTCTGCGGCGGGCCGCTGTACACCATGTCCTGAATGGAAACCGATGTCGGCGTAATGTGAATCACTTTGTAGCGCCGGTCCACGATCTCGCCCTCGCCTGCCACGAACACATCCTCGCCTTTCTTCAGAAATATCTTTTTCGGCTCTCCGGCTGAGCTTGCGAAGCCATAAAACTTCAGCGGAATCGGCGGCGGCGGTGCGGGAGTCGGGGTCTGATACTGGATCGCCTCGGCCTTCTGCGCGTCGGTTACTCCGGGTGCGCCCGGTTTCGGAATGACCACATCTTCCGCCTGTGAAACAAAAATGTTTCTTCCGCGGCCTTCATACACCGTCTGCTCGCTTGAGGCCAACAGATCCAGTCGCAGGGTTGGATCCAGGTTCTCCACGCGCGGTTTCTTCCCGGGCTTTCCTCCCGGACGCACTGTCACACGCGGAGCTATCGGCGCCGCAGCCTGCGCGCTCGATGCGGGTGCCGACGAATCTGACAACATCGGGATGATCTCGTACGCCATCGCCAAAACCGCGATGACACCGAGCACCGCTGCCCACATCGTCTGCTTCTTGTTTTCGAATCCCAGTTGCACTTACGATCCTGCCTTCAAATACGTTTCCAGCTTCATGCTCAACTTGACCGGACCCTGCTGCTGGCCGCCCAAGGTTACACCGTCAATGATGAAAAACATATCGTCGCGTTCCAGTGCATTGATGAACTTTGCCAGGGAAGTGTAGCTGCCCGCGAAGTCGGCCTCGATCTCCACCGGTTGCAGACCGCCCGCCTCCGCGTCGTGCACCTTGTATTTTTCCTGATCGAGCACCACGCCATTAGC
>DATDHE010000479.1:0-7650 GCA_036521695.1 Candidatus Acidiferrum sp.
TTGGAAAACCATACTCCCGAGTATGCCAATCATAGGAGCGGTCCCATCATTAGACGACGCGCACCGTATCGGATAGCCATATATGAGCGCTTCGCGCGAAGGATTAGTCTTCAAAAAGTCAATTTTCGGACGGGCTCCTAGGCCCACCACAAGCTTTCGTGCACCCTAGCGAGATATCACCTGGACGCCTTGACGGTCGATGGTCACGGGCAGAACTTCCGCCCCCGCTTCGACGATCGAGGCTTCCACGCGGGTGCGGGCGTCCGGCTCGATTAGCAGAACGACGCAACCGCCACCGCCCGCGCCGCAAACCTTTCCAGCCAACGCACCGTTCCTCCGCGCGCCCTCGATTACGCGGTCTATCGTCTTGGTCGAAATAGTGGGCAGATTCCTTTTGCGAAACGACCACTCCTCGCGCATCAGTCGCCCGGCTTCGTGCCAGTCCGGCTTCTCCATGGCGAAGCGCATCTTCTGGGCGACTTCGGAGATTCGCTCGAGGCTGTTTTGCACGGAGCGTTTGCCGCCAATCTGGGCTTTGAAGACTTCCCAATTGTTGATGCCGTGTTGGCGCGGCTTGCCGGTGTAACAGACGACGATGCGGCGTTCGAGCTCGTCGAGGTTGACGCGCAGCTCGACGCGGTGCTCGCCGCCCGGAGGTAACTCGATTGCTGCGGCGCCGCCAAAGGCTGGCGGGTAATGATCCTGAGTGCCCGTTGGGACGTTGATAACAATGGCTTCGGCGTCGCGGCTGATATGAATCCAATCGACCTTACTCTTCCCTGCTCCTGTGTAACGATCGAGCGCCGCGCAGATGGCGACGGCCATGGCGCTCGAGCCGCCGATGCCCGCGCCATTGGGAGCTTCCGAATCTGTCGTGAGCGTGAAGCCGCCCTGCGGCTGAAAAAATTTCACGATCTCCGCGAGAAGAGGGAGTCTGTAACGCTTTGTTTTCACAAGCGAGGCAAACGACGCGAAGCTCTCTTCGCGCTTGATATCGCGAGAGACGAGCTTGATGCGCTCATCCCAAGGGGCGTGGGTTTGAATCACACAGGAAGCGTAACGGGAGATCGCGGCATTTAGCGTGACTGAGCCGGGATGAAACAGATAGAGCGGCCAAATATCGAGCGTGCTTCCGGCAAAATCAACTCGCGTTGGCGCTTTGGATTCGATGATCATGAGTGTCCGCTGTATGGGTTTGGCGTGTCGTCGGCCGAGACAGTTTGCAGGAATCGACCGGCAAGCTCAAGCAGAGATGGCGTTCAGAAAGGACAAATTGACGTGGGTTGCGACCAGGGCGCTGCCTGCAGGGCGCTAGTTCCCTCAGCTGCCGGCGGAGGCGGTGCGATTGCGAATCATCAGTTGCGGTCCCGCGTCTTTTTTCTCCTGGGCGAGCGCAGGATTTGGTTCAAAGCAGCGGCGGCAGCGAGCTTCGTACATTCCGCCGGCGCCCACCACGATGAGCTCTTCGCTTTCAACGAGGCGTTGCGTGTGAACCGCGGGATTGCCACAACGCATACAAATAGCCAGCAGCTTGGTGATTTCTTCGGCGATGGCCAGCAGCCGCGGCATGGGCTCGAACGGGCGCCCGCGATAGTCGGTGTCGAGTCCGGCCACGATGACGCGCTTTCCCAGATTGGCGAGCTTGGTGCAAACGTCCACGATCTCTTCGCCGAGAAATTGCGCTTCATCAATGCCGATTACTTCGGTGCGTGGGGAAAGTTTCTCCATGATTTCGGAGGCTTTGGTCACATTGTCCGAGGAGATGCCCAGGCCCGAATGTGAAACGATCTCGTTGGCCGCGTAGCGTTCGTCAATCGCGGGCTTGAAAATCTGCACGCGCTGGCGCGCAATTTCGGCGCGGCGCAAGCGGCGGATCAGCTCTTCGCTTTTGCCGGAAAACATCGGGCCGACGACGACTTCGATCCAGCCCATGTTGCCTTTGACAATGTCCACGCTTATGTCTCCTGACTTTCCTAGTACAAATTCTAACTAGCGGTGCGCACAGCCCTGCCATACATCCTGGCATTGTAGAACGGTGCGAAGGCCGTGATCACCGCGACGCGAAAAGACTCGTCCCGCTGAATCAAATCTCCGGAAAGCACGCCCCAAGCGCCCTGCCCGTCACGAATGCCAACCGCCCCGGCAAAATGATCGATGGCATCCGATAGTTCAAAGCCGCGCTCAAGAACTTCATGGGCAAGTGCCTCTGGTAGTTCGATGCCGCCCGAACGCCCATAGAAACCTCGCGTGCCGTCGCTGGCGTAAGCCCAGCTTTCCAGGAAGACGCGGCGGCTTCTATCATCCTGCAAAACCTCAAGACCGCCTTCTAACCCTACGAAGTACCGCCATGGTTTGCTAGTTTCGCGCGCGAGCCGCACGAGCGCTTCCACGCGCTTACGGGCTCCGCGCATCAACTCTTCGCAAGAGGAAGGCGTGGGGCTTACGCCGCTTTCCACTTCCACTCCAACGACTTCGAAGTCGCCATCCGGAACAAGTTTCGGCGCAAAAGCGTCCAGAGCTTTCATAACAGCACTGAGCTTTGGCTTGCGAGTGCTGCCAACGGCGATGATGATGTTCTTCATGAAGGCAACAAAGGGACGCGCTGAGTCTAACGGGAATGAGGCGAGCATACCACGCGGAATGCGCAAGCTTGAGGAAAACTTCGCGAGCGAGCGGCGGCCTGAGGGAACGAAACTCTGCTTGCCAATCCCCGGGGCAAAACGGCATGGTAAGGCTTCTCTTCGAGGCGCGATACCATTCAGGAAAATCGGCAAATTAGAAGCATCGCTCCTTTCGCCTGGGACGATAGGAACACAGAATCCCCTTGCCTGTTTGAATTCGCTCGCAAAGGCTACATAATAAAACGCGTTCGCGCAACCAAGGCGCGAATAGCATGGTCTGCCCAGCGTGTAGTTACGAAAACCCGGATACCTCGGCGCAGTGTGCAAAGTGCACGACGCCGTTGCCGCAGTGACCAGACGCTGGCCACGAGCGCTGTCGCACATCGTCAACGTGCATCGCCGACTCAATCCGCGCCCCGGATGTAGCCCTAAGGAAGAGAATTCCTATAAAGGGTTTTGCCTGCTTGCAAGCCCTTTAGAATCAACACTCACAAAAACGCCCGCAAGCACTGATTCTGATCAACTTACACAAAAAGCAAATCCCTTAGAATCCGCATTTATAAAAAACAGGGGAGGGGGGTAGGCAATCCTACCCTTCATCCGTTTTGATCGACCGCCGAAATAGCTTTGTCCCTCGGTCGAAGCAATGGCGTCTCGCGCCCGCGCGCTGATACTTCTTCAACCGATTCGATGGCGCCATTCCGCACGAGCAGCGCATCATCGAAATTGTTGACCGTGGGGCAAATGTGCCGAGGCAGCAGATAAAGTGCTTCGCCAACCTCTGGGCCAACTGCACCTCGCTCAACTTCCAGCGGCAGGTGCTCTTCGCTAGGCGAAAGTGGGGTTAGTTCGGGATGTCCCACGACAACGCAGGTAGGAACGCCGGCGTCGGCTGAGACGGTCTTGTGCCCAGCATCGCAGGTGATAATTCCTGAGCGAGGATGGCTTACCACGCGAGTCAATACAAGCACCGCCGGCAGATAGCCATACTCTTCGGGAAGAACTGCCAGGCTCGATGCATCGGAATAAACAATGGTGCCAGGAGAAATCCGGTGGATGAACGCTCCCGCCCGAAATCCTTCGTAAGAAATCGAGCATGGAAATGTCGTCGTTCCCGCCGTAATTACTTCCGGCACACGTACTCCGCTGCGCTCGATCTCTTTCACAATTTCCAGTAAGCGACCGTAGCCGGCATGAGCTGCCGTAGTCCGTTCGCGCTCGTCGGGCGCCCGATGCTGGCCGTCGTAGTAGTGCAGCCCGCGGAACTCCAAGCCAGCAGCTCGAATGGTGCCCACCAAGCTGACAATTTCATCGCCGCGACTCTGGACGAGACCCGTGCGGTTCATCCCTGGATTTATGTCCAGAAAAATTCCCAGACGGCTGCCGCGCCATTGGCGAACCTGTTCTTCGTTCTCCGCCAACACGGAGATGCGCATCGCCGGAGACTGCTCCGCGATCTCCCGCACGCGCCGGGCATTTGCACCCATCGCTGGATAGGCCAGGAGAACGTCCGCCGCGCCGCTCTGGCACGCCACCAGTAGTTCGAGCGTTGTCGCGCATTTGAAATTGCGGATGCCGCGCTCGACCATCATGCCAATCGTATAGCCCAGCTTGGCCGTCTTGATGTGCACGCGCCAGCGGTCCGGATCGCCGCCCAGCAATTCCAATGTGCGCTCTAGGTTGGACAAAATGATTGCGGGGTAGACGACAAGCACAGGAGTCATCACGTCTTCGATAGCGGACACTTTATAACGCGGGTCCCAGGGGTATTCGCTCAGCATGGATTTCTGCGCAGTCATGGCAGCCTCGATGATAGCGCGTAAATGCTAACGACAGAAACTGATCGACGAATTCCCTATTGTCCTGGAAATACTCGCAGAGATTATTATGTCGATGATCGTGTGCGCGTACGGGAGAAGCCGCAGCTTGACCACCTCAAGTCCCAATAGTAGGCTCTCCGAGCTTCCATGCCCACAAAGGGTCCCGACCTGACCACGCGACCTCAATCATCCGACTTGATTCGTGGTCTCGGCGTGTGTTCGGCGGTCGCGATTGTCATCGGTGACACCATCGGAACTGGAATTTTTCTCGTCAGTAGCGACATGGCCCGCGCCGCCGGCTCGATCGCTCTGGTTTTCGCCGCCTGGCTTATCGGCGGGCTCATCGTGCTCTTCGGCGCCTTTTGTTACGCCGAACTTGGCGCGGCTTTCCCCAAAGCCGGCGGCCCTTACGTTTACCTCAACCATGGGCTAGGCCCTCTCTGGGGATTTTTGTTCGGCTGGATGAGTTCGTTTCTCGAGCGCCCCGTAGGCATGGCCACGCTTGCCGCTGGATTTCTGCGCTTCCTCGGCTTCCTTTTCCCGGTGGTGGCGACACCCCTCTTCGCAAGCCATATCGGACGCTACGACTTCACCTTCACCGTGGCCCAGCCGCTCGCAGCGCTGGTGGTCATTGCGATCACTGCGATCAATTATTTGAGTGTGCGTTTGGGCGGCAGCATCCAGATTTTGCTGACATCTCTAAAAATCGGCGCGATCCTGGTGATTGTCGTAGCAGGCGTCCTCCTCGGAAAGCCGCGAGCATTCGCAGCCGCCTCTGTTGGCATACCCGCCGCATCAGGCCCTCATGATTTGAGCGTGCTGGGTTGGGGAACGATCGGCGCCGTTCTCACCGCTCTCGTTTCAGCCATGTGGGCCTACAATGGCTTCAACGACCTCGGCGATCTAGGCGAAGAAATTCAACATCCTGAGAAAAACATTCCCCGAGCGATCATCCTTGGACTGCTTACTGTCGGTGGTCTGTATCTGCTGGCAAATATAGTTTATTTCCGCATCCTGCCATTCGCGACTTTGGCGCAATCGCAGCACATTGCCTCGGATGTCGTGCAGTCCTTCGCAGGTTCTCGCGGAGCCGCTTGGCTGACAATCGCCATGGCTATCTCCGCGCTCGGAGCGCTGCACGTAGTCGTGCTAACTGGCGCCCGCATCCCTTACGCCATGGCGCGAGATGGAGTTTTCTTCCAATTCGCAGCGCGACTTCATCCCTCTTTTCGGACTCCCAGCGGCTCTTTGATTTTCCTCGGCTCCATGGCCGCACTGCTCGCGCTCACCGGAACTTACGAAGAGCTCTATTCCCTCTTCGTCTTTGCGGTCTGGATTTTCTTCGCGTTGACGGCGATCGCCCTGCTTCGTCTGCGCAAAAAAGAACCCAATCTTTCGCGCCCCTACCGTGCCTGGGGCTATCCGCTGACGCCTCTCATTTTTTTGGTTGCGGCAATTGCTCTCACCGTGAACTTGTGGATGGTCCGGCCCGTGCGTTCATCGCTCGGCCTGTTGGTGATCCTCGGCGGCATTCCATTTTTCTACCACTGGCGCAAATCGCCTCGCGCTTCCGCCTCAGCTGCCGAGCACAGCTAAACCCAGCTGAACAATGAATCGCGCTTGATGAGTTGAGCTGACTCGATGGATGGCAGGTAAGGTTAACGATTGCACGATGCACTTCTGGCGTGCTCATCCGGTCCGTTCGCCTCTGAGCTCAGAACAGCAGTTTGGCCCCTATGCAGCGAACAACAGCATCAGAAGCGAAACAGGTACAACAGCTGCGCCGGCAACGACGGATTTCCGATTTTCCGCTTCCATTACCAACGGAAGCGAATCGCGAGTTGGATGATGCGCGGCGTGACAACTCCAGAGGGGCCGTCAGGCCCAATTGAAATTTTTCGCCGCGTCAAAGGTGGCTCTCTGGAAGACTGCCGGAAATCCGGGCGTTTTCTATTAGTGCGCAGGCCGCATTTCCAAGAAGACGTTCTGCATCACGTCTTCAGCTTCTCCTGGATCGCGAACGATTTTGAGGGCAATGCTGAGGACAAGGCGGTGGTAGCGGTCGAACAGAACGGCAAGAGCGTCGTTGCGTCCAGCTTGAAGCTGCGTCATCAGCTCACCATCGTTGAGACCTTTCAACTTGGAGAGAGTTGGAGGCTGAACAGAACGCGAGAACGGAGAACCGGAGGGCGGGAATTCAGATTCTGTCAACGACCCGTGCCTGTGGCTTCATCTTGGTACTGGCGGTACTCCTAGAGAGGCTAATTTATAGTAAGAAATATCTCAAAAGGCACTGTTAGAACTGCTGCTTTACAGGAGGGGGACCAAGGACGACATTTAGTAGGAAGGAAACGAAAAAGCTCTCGCGCCCCGAATTCCGAACGGGCTATAATCCCCCGGATTTTGAAGGTCTTCAACCGAACCGGCATGAGAATATGCAGATGACAAGAACCGTCAGGATCATACTCGTGGATGACTTCGAGCCCTGGCGCCGTTTTGTCGCTTCCCTGCTACAAGAGAAACCTGATTGGCAGGTCATCTGTGAGGCGTCGGACGGATTGGAAGCCGTCCAAAGGGCGGAGGAATTTCAGCCGGACTTGATCCTGCTGGACCTCGGGCTTCCAAAGTTAAATGGAATTGAAGCGGCTAGATCCATCCGCAAGGTTGCTCCTGACTCAAAAATCCTGTTCTTGAGCGAGAACCGTGACTCGGAGATCGCAGCAGCAGCCTTAGTAGCCGGTGGGCACGGTTATGTGGTCAAATCGGACGGTGCAAACGAACTGCTACTGGCGATAGCAGCTGTTCTTCATGGCAAGCGGTTTGTCAGCAGCAGATTCTCGGATTTCGATTTCGTCACTGCTGAAGGGCAATCCACCGTTGAGATCCGAAAAGTCAAAAATCCACCCTTGAGTCGGGCAGGTTGAGGTCCCACGTGCCCCGGCGCATTCTCCAAGCAGACGTACCTCAGTTTGTGGCAGGTTAAGTTCCGTAAAACCGCAATCCAGGCAAACTAGAAGCTGCGGGAATACAAAAACAGGGAGCTTGCCCAGATTCTTCAGGCCGGGAAAATGCACGTTGATCTCCGAGCTAAACTTTCGCCGGTTCTCCGAACTGCATGATTTGCATCTCATGAGCTTCACCCCACGTGAGGCTATGGCCGAGCACGAGCCGAGGACCCGCCATATCCCAGTGTGCCTTCCCGACTGATG
>DATDHE010000480.1:0-2631 GCA_036521695.1 Candidatus Acidiferrum sp.
TACATAAAGCTCAGCTTCGTCAATCGTTAGATCGCACCGGCCAGGTCGGTCCCGTTGAGTCGCACTGCACGGCTGGTACGGCGCTCTTCGAGCTCTACGCCGAGCTTCTTCGCGTTGCGAGTCATTCTTTCACGGCTTCCGGATAAAGGAAGGATTGCCGACGACTCGGCCAGGATCATCTCGCATCGCCGACTTGGATCTAACGAATATCGTCGGTCAGATTGGATTACACTACCTCGCATGCGGATAGAGCTGGACCATCTGTTCGTCTGCGCGGCTCCAGGCGCCCCCGAGGCTGAAAAACTTGTTCAGTTCGGCCTGCATGAAGGACCTCCAAATCAGCACCCCGGTCAAGGTACGGCCAATCGCCGTTTTGCCTTTGCCAACGCCATGATTGAGTTGATTTGGGTCAGCGACGCGAGCGAGGCTCAAAGTCAAAGTACGAGGCGCACGCTGCTTTGGGAGAGATGGTCTGGTCGGCAACGTAGCGCCTCTCCTTTCGGCATTTGCCTGCGGCCTGTCGATCAAGATGCAGGGCCACCTTTTCGCGCATGGGAGTATCGGCCAGCGTATTTACCCGAGCCGCTTGGCATGCATATTGGTGACGTGGGAATTGAGGAGCCGATGTGGGTCTATCTCAGCTTCATGCGACGGGCTCAGCGCGAACAGTGGTTCATCGAGCACCCCATTGGCATTCGGGAAATCACTGGCTTAACTTTGACCTCCCCCGTGCCGCTGCGCTCGAACGTGTCACAGAAAATAGTTGAGAGTGGAATTCTCGCAACCCGAACGGGATCGACATCTCTACTCGAAATTGAATTTGATAGCAACCGGCGAAAAGAGCAGATGGATTTCAGGCCGCACCTGCCGTTCGTCTTTCACTTGTGATTGGATTGGAAGCTGAAACTCTATGGCACATGTCGCACATCGCGGATGTATCACGGGCAACCCTTCCGTTACCGGATCTTGTCCGGTTTGCCGACTCGCCCAGAATCTCGTCTTTCGGGAACGTCAGTGATAGGATTCGCCGAGAGAAACCACGAAGGCCATGCGGTCTTGCAAGAACAAATTCGGTCTGTTTACACTGGCATTCCTTCTCGGCTCGGCTTCCGTTCGCGCACAACTTCCCCCGGAGACAACTCAGCCCCCCGTTCCCGGAAAGGATTCCACCAACAAGGCGACGCTGAATGAATCGCAACAGCCTGCGCCAACGCCGGCTGCTGGCGCGGTGAAGGAAAACCGGAAGGACGGGTTGAAGTATGTCTGGATTCCGCCTGGCACCTTTATGATGGGCTGCTCACCGGGAGACAGTGAATGCTCCCGCGACGAAAAACCCTCGCACCAAGTAACGATCACCAAGGGGTTCTGGATGGGCCAGACGGTGGTGACCGTGGCGGCGTACAAACGCTTTACCGCGGCCACTGGCCAGCAGATGCCGTCTGCCCCGAGTTTCAACTCCGCCTGGGGCAACGACCGCATGCCGATCGTCAATGTGAGTTGGAACGACGCGCAGGCGTACTGCCAGTGGGCAGGAGGCCGCCTGCCGACCGAAGCGGAGTGGGAGTATGCGGCGCGTGGAGGAACCTCCGGCGCGCACTACGGCGACCTCGACGAGATCGCGTGGTACTACAAGAACAGCCCCGGTGGGACGCACGACGTTGCACAAAAGCGAGCGAATGGGTTTGGCCTGTACGACATGCTCGGAAACGTCTGGGAGTGGGTGAACGACTGGTACGACTCGAGCTACTACCAAAACAGCCCTTCATCCGATCCCGCAGGTCCTGCTAGCGGGACTCTTAGGCTAGGAGAATGGCCGCCACGAGTTCTGCGGGGCGGGTCCTGGGCCCCGTACCCTAGCGGCGTCCGCGTTTCGTTCCGCTACTACAGCGGTCCCGCGCAGTGGTACGGCAACTTCTACGGGCTGCGTTGCGTCGGGGAAGCAAGCGCACCCTGATACTTTTCCCTTTTCGATTGCGAGTCTTGGAGCCTCAATCCCAAGGTCGGGATTGTGTCCGGGTGACGTTAGCGTCAATTGAGATTCCCCGGTGGAACCTCAACTTCAGAGTAGCCGATTATTACCGGCCAATATTCTGAATCACATCCCTAAGAGCTGCAGGCGAGAAGGGTTATTCTCTTTCAGGTTGATTTTTGTTTCAGGAGGAAGGAGCTCCGCTTCCGGCTCAGATCTTGGCAGGTCAAGCCGGGGCAGAGCTCCAACGAAGTACGATTCTGTTTATCCCACCTTCCGTCTCCCCGCACAAGCTCGAAACGGATTGGGCCGCGAGTTGTGCCGAGATCATTCTGCGGCGATGTCCCGCTTGTGAATGCGATTCGATCATCGGTCACGGACGCCGTCGCAAGCAGGCGCACGATGAACACCATGACTGGATTGGCATCCGGCGGGGTCGCTGCCCCGGTTGCGGGAAAACCTTTACCTTCCTGCCGTTACTTTCTCTTCCTTACACGCACTACAGTTTGCTGGCTCGCTGTCAGGCGCTGCGGCGGCGCTTCGCGGAGCCCTGCTCCTGGGAAGAGGCCATGCCTACGGTCAAAGATCCGAATCGCGTGCCCGATCCTTGCACACTTCGCCGCTGGGCCCACGGACTGGACCGCTCTCGGCCAGCCATTTCT
>DATDHE010000481.1:0-2433 GCA_036521695.1 Candidatus Acidiferrum sp.
GAAGGCTTATGGCGAGCTTTCTGGTGACCGAAACGAATCTGAGTTCGCTTCTGCTCTGGAGCAGGGATTTCGTTCGGCGGGCTGGAAAGGTGCTCTCGCCAAAGGCATTGAAGCCCGGCAAGCGCAGCGCAAGACTGGTTACTCGTCTGCGGGCTACATTGCCGCTCTTTACGCCGACTTGGGAAACAAAGATCAGGCCTTCCGGTGGCTCAACACCGCCTATCAGGAGCGCGATTTGGTGCTGGAGGGCTTGAAGACTAACTTCTTATTTGATCCCCTACGTTCCGACCCACGCTTTGCCGAGTTGGTGCGGAAGATTGGGCTACCGCAGTAGAAGGATTCTGACCGAAAAAACTCTTACCCACAAATTTACCCACAGCGAACGGTTCCTACAGTCCTTTTCAGCGACTCGGCAACCCCCGCAAGAATGTAAGTCGCTGAAAAGCCGAATCCGTCTAGACTGTCACGGCAGAGGTCGCGGTTTTCCAAACCGCCGCCAGGGTTCCTTAGTCCCGGAATGGAAGTGGCGATAATGTCGTTTTCAAATCGACCGTCCAATTGAGTCGGTCCAATTGACCCCACGCATTTCAGGTCGCGGTAGGGACGCCAGTTGACCTGACCTGACGCGCCGAGTAGCCCCGGGGAAGTTCACCCCGAGGCCCTCACAGATCCGTGCTTGACCGTCTCCAGTCACATGGCTCGTGCCACCCAATGAAGGCTACCGCCTTCCGTCAGGACGTTGAGTTCCTCCTGTTTCCAATTGACTCGATCCCAACGTGGGTGACCTGCTCCCTTCGCTCCACGGGCATTACTCCGTTTCATCACTACTATGGAGCAGTCCGACCCTGGTCGGCGCATCGGTACATTCAGCCTCGCGGGGCCTCCGCTTGTACCTTTTCCCTTAACATCACCGACCAGGTTCTCAAGTTCCGTACGAAAGCCCGAATAAGAGTCATGCCTCCTGAACACCGGACACCGCATGGCCAGTACGTAGGCATCTTCCATGCTGCTCCCAGAGCACGGGGGAAACTCCGGTTTTGGTGCCGTCACAAGTGCAGTGGGGCGCAAGATCGGTCGTTTTGAGGCCGCGGATCGCGGCACGTTATTTCTAGACGAGATCGGAGATATTCCGCTGGAACTCCAGCCAAAGCTGCTGCGCGTACTCCAAGAGGGCGAGTTTGAGAGGTTGGGCAGCACGCAGACCTTGCGTGTAGACGTTCGCGTGGTTGCCGCAACAAACGCAAAATTAGAACAGATGGTCTCTGAGAAGCGGTTCCGCAGCGACCTCTATTATCGGTTGAACGTATTTCCCATTTCTGTACCTTCACTACGTGAGCGCGCTGAGGATATACCTGCACTCGTGAAGCACTTTGTTGGGATGTACGCTGAAAGAATGAACAAGGTCATCCAGCATATTCCTGACAGTGTGATGGAGATCATGGTCGCCCATTCCTGGCCGGGCAACATTCGCGAATTGCAAAACTTCGTTGAGCGCAGCGTCATCATGACGAGCGGCGACGTTTTTTCTCCTTCGTTCGAGAAGCTTGCGTTGTCCGCGCTGGCGGGGATGGCTGAGCCCATTACGTTGGAAGACGTCGAGCGGAACCACATCCGCAAAATAATAATGCAGACGAAAGGCGTGATCAGCGGTGCGAATGGTGCGGCCGCGAGGCTGGGAGTGAAGCGTTCCACACTCTATTTCCGAATGGGCAAGCTCGGAATCTCACGCTCAACCATGACGCTTGTTCGCTAGCTATGACATCGTTGGCTCTAGCAAATGAAGGAAAAAAAGACCATGCGAAACGGAATTCCCTCGGCGAGGAAGGACCGGTAACAGTGATCGACTTCATCGCGGGCGAGGAACACGAAGTCACGGCAATTGTGGCCTACAGACTATGGGAAAAACGCGGACGGCCGATAGGTTCGCCCGAGGTAGATTGGTTTGCAGCGAAGAATCAGCTGTCCGCGGCCCTCGCGAAGAACGAGAGCATAATCCCGGTCTTTGGCTTGCGAATGGAAGTAGATGAGGGGCCGCAGCCTGCTCAGTCCAAGTACTTGGCCGCCGAGACTCAGCCTCCAAACCCGCTGTGAAAGCCCCGCTCCGCAGTTCTCCTGTCCGTATCATTACATCCTCTATTTCGCTTCTTTCGTTGTCTGTGTTACGATAAACCTCGCAATGAGCGCACTGATTTTTACTGGCAGTTTATGGGCAGTTCGTCCAGAAATAACGGCTACCAGAAGCAACCCAGGCGGTCAGTGCGCTGTATGCGAATCTTGCAAACGCCTTGTTTGCAAGGTTTTAGGCTAAGTTGTTGATTCCACGGTTGGGGACGTAGTTCAGTTGGTTAGAACGCTGCCCTGTCACGGCAGAGGTCGCGAGTTCGAGTCTCGTCGTCCCCGCCATTCCTTCTTAAAAGACTTGCCCGAATTTCA
>DATDHE010000482.1:0-7326 GCA_036521695.1 Candidatus Acidiferrum sp.
TTTCTACTGCAAGTGTAGTTTTCTGCGTTCTCCCTACCGTCCACAACAAGCAGGTCCTCGGCTCCTACGCGTGCTTGAAAAGAACAACCCTATGGTTTTCTTGGGGGCCTGCCCGTATACCCACTCACACCCATGCTGACAGCGGAACAAATCAACGAAATTCATGGCCTGCACTGGGCCGAGCACTGGCCGGTGCGCAAGATCGCCCGTCATCTGCACATCGGGCGCAGAACCATCGCCAAATATCTCGTCGCCCCGGCGCAGACCGCCGCTTCCCGTCAGCGCTCGAGTAAGCTGGATCCCTTCAAGCCCACGATCGCCGAGTTTCTCGAGCAGGATCCCCATGCCCGCGCCACGGTGATTGCACAGCGGCTCCGGCCGCTCGGCTTCAGCGGTGGTCTAAGCATTCTGAAAGAGTACTTGCACGGGGTACGGGCGCAGGCCAGTGCCCCACGCGCCTACGTGCGCATGGAACCGGGACCCGGAGAACGCTTCGAAGTCGACTGGGGACATTTCGGGACGCTTTGCTATCAGGGGCATGTACGAAAACTCTACGCCTTCTGTCTGGTGGAATGTCACAGCCGCAAGCTGTATCTGGAGTTCACACACAGCCAGAGCTTCGAGACGTTCGTTCGCTGTCATCTCCACGCATTCCGTTTCATGGGTGGCATCGCACGCGAGCTTTGGTTCGACAATCTGGGCACTGCGGTCGCCGAGCATGACGGCAACCTGGTGCGTTTCCATCCGCGCTTTCTGGCCTTCGCTCGCGAATATAGTTTCCTTCCCCGGGCTTGCCATGTGCGTGCGGCGTGGGAAAAGGGAAAAATAGAGAGAGCCATCGGTTATACAAGAACGAACTTCTGGCCACTGCGCACGTTCACGGACTTAGCCGACATCAACTCGCAAGCGCGTCAATGGCTCAACGAAGTTGCCAATCAGCGTCGTCACCGTGAAACGGGCCAGACTCCTACAGAACGCTTTCAGCTCGAAGCATTGCACTCCTTGCCGGTGATCACGCCCGATTATCGTGACACCGCCGAAGCTCGGGTTCATAAAGATCTCCGGCTAGCGTTCGACGGCAATCGCTACTGCGTCCCGCCACGCTACGTGGGCCGCCATCTCACGATCAAAGCAGATGCCTCCTCGCTCACCATCTACGATCAGCAGCAAGAAATCGTCTCCTATGCTCGCTGCTGGCAACGCGGGCAGGTGCTTGGCGCCGAGCGCTTTCAAAAAGAACTGTTCGAACAACGAGCCGCGGCCGAGCGGTCGGCAGCACAACAACGCTTGATCGGCTTGCTGGGCCCGGCTTCCGAGGTCTATCTACGGCGCCTGGCGGACACCGATCGCTCCCTCGTGCGACAGGTGAGAGAACTGCTTGTCCTGATTCGTGACTATGGACCGGAAGCGGTCGCCGCCGCGCTTGGTAAAGCCCATGCGGCTGGTGCGTACGGCGCCGATTACATCGCCAACATCCTCAGCCAGCAAGCTCTGCGGCGCGAGGTCCAGCCGCCACTGCGGTTCAAAGACCCCGAGTTGAATGAACTGATCACCGATCCGCTGTCGCTGGCCGATTACGACACTTTCATCCTTCGCTCAAAAAGGAACGCCGAGGACCTCCCTCCAACAGAAACTGAATCAACTGAACCTGACGACGATGAGCCAGCATCTGGACGAGACCCTGGCTGATGCGGCGAGCAAGAATCTCAGCGCCGCGGAAGCTTTCGAAGCCCTGCTGGACCGCGAGCTCGAAGCACGTCACACCCGTTCGATCGATCGCCGCTTCCGGCTCGCTCGCTTGCAAGCCAAGCACTCCATCGACAGCTTCCACTTCAACCATCACAAGACTCGCGTGCAGTGCAAAAGTCGCATCCTCCGCCTTTTGGATCTCGGCTTTCTCGAGAAAGGCACCGCTGTTGTGCTGATCGGGAATCCCGGCGTGGGGAAAACGTTCTTAGCGAAGATCATCGCCTGGCGCGCCTGTCAGGCCAACCAACGTGTGCTGTTTACAACCGCCATGGACATGCTCAATCACTTGCTGGCCTCGCAGGTCGATCACTCTCTGATCCGCAAGCTCAAGCTTTATACCGAACCAACTTTTCTCCTCATCGATGAGCTAGGGTATCTTTCTCTCGACCAGCAGACCTCCAATCTGTTCTATCAGGTCATTTCCACTCGTCACAGCCACAAGAGAAGTACGCTCATTACCACCAACACAGCCTTTTCCGACTGGGGGAATATCCTCCACAACACCACCATCGCGACGGCCATCGCCGACCGCTTGGTCGAAAACTCCGAGATCATCCTTCTCGGCGGCGAAAGCCTTCGCAAAGCCAATAAGGGCCCGACGCCGACAGCATAGCCGATCGGCACATCAGGCTCAGACAAAGCGCCGCTCTGTGATGATATCCCGCGCGGAGGAGTCCGCCGGGTAACTCCTCAACGGCGCTGCCGGCGGGAGCGGGAGCTCATCACTCCCGCTCTCTGGTCTAGTTCTTTCGTTCTTCTACTTCCATGTTCAACTTCAGCGCCAACCATCTGCTCTTGCTCTCGCGGACAGAATACCGAACCTGTGTCGTGTTCCTCATGCAAGACGACTCTACCCACCGGGTCTACCGCCTGTACGACTTCACCAAATCCCAACAGATCACGTCAGGCCAATACTACTGTGTGTCGGGAAAGGTCAACAGTGCGGACAAACTGTACCTGGTCATCAAGTCCGTCAAGATGGACACCAAACACTGCCGGTGTTCTACAACTCCTGCTCCTGCTGACGGCGCGGGAGGATCGCTCATGAAGTAAAGATCTACGTTGCAGGGGAAAAAACTCGAACTCAAGACTGCTTGCTCTTTCGCAGCAGCCGGCGCCTGGGTGTGTTCCGAACTCGCCGCCGCGCGATCCGGGCCCACCCTCAAACCGGCGAAAGTGGATCCCTCTTAAACTGGCGCTAACAAGTTTGCACAGAAAAGAGCTGGAAGTCGGAAAACGTGTATTCAATAAGTATTTAGTTTGTTCGTTAATTAACTGCTGACGCCGGAACTTCAGCGTTCTCCGAGTCTTTGGCACTAACACTCTCGAAGAAGTCGAATGCCAGAAGTTTGTAAACCCTCAAGCCAGATTGTTCGTGTAATTCCGTGGTGGTTCCTCGCATCATTGCACCTTGGGCGGCTCGCTAATCTTCGTCGCCTGCCACGCCACAGCCTGCCACCGGCCATTGCGGCGGAGAAACGTTCCGGTATTCCGATAATGAGCGGTCACCACTTTTCCGTCGCCGTGCTCCGTACGGCCTTCCAACCTGAATGCCACAATTACCGTGTCGCCGTACTCATGAACCGTAATATCTTCCGCCGAATAGCTGCTCTTCCCTTCCGAGGCCGGCGTCGGCTTGCCGAGGCTCTCCATAATGGAAGCTTTGGTGATGACCAGGCCCGACGCTCTCGTGTAAATGACATCGTTGGCAAAAAACTTTTCAAAGATTGCGCGGTCGCCGCTGCCGGCAGCCCCGATGAACTCCCGCAACAGCGCTGTGATCTCCTGCGTCGCGTTCGGTTGTGGCGGCGCTGCAGCTGCGGTCACCGAACATAGCACCACCATTATCATCGCTACGCTCGCGAATTTCATTGCCTCACTTCCTCCCCTCCACCTCTCATCTTAGTTTTTGCCGGGTGGATTGTTCCTGTTAGGATAGAACGATTCAAGAGCCTTATAGAGTCTAAATGGAAATTGCCTACATTTGCGACGCCATTCGAACGCCCATCGGCCGGTACGCCGGCACCCTCGCATCCGTTCGCACGGACGATCTGGCAGCAATCCCCATCAAGGCTCTCCTCGAGCGCAATGCCAAAGTGGACTGGAACGCCCTGGATGACGTCGTCTACGGTTGCGCGAATCAAGCCGGAGAAGACAACCGCAACATTGCCCGGATGGCATTGCTGCTCGCGGGACTCCCGAAAGAAGTCCCCGGGGCCACAGTAAATCGCCTTTGCGGCTCCAGCATGGACGCAGTGGCCAGCGCCGCGCGAACGATTAAAAGCGGCGAGGCAGAGATGATCATCGCCGGCGGCGTAGAGAGCATGTCGCGCGCCCCCTTCGTCATGAGCAAAGCGGACGCGGCATTTTCCCGCGCAGCGAAAATCGAAGACACCACCATCGGCTGGCGCTTCATCAATCCCCTCATGAAAGCGAAGTATGGCGTGGACTCGATGCCTGAAACGGCGGAGATTGTTGCGGAGGAATTCCACGTCTCTCGCGAAGATCAAGACGCCTTCGCTCTCAGAAGCCAACAACGTGCCGTGGCAGCATTGCGCAATGGAACTCTGGCACAGGAAATCGCGCCAGTCGCGATCCCGCAAAAAAAGGTAGACCCCATTCTGTTCAGCGCCGATGAACACCCCCGTGCCGACACATCCCTAGCCGCGCTCGCGAAATTGCCGGGGATTGTAAAGCCCGGCGGCACGATCACCGCCGGAAATGCTTCCGGAGTAAACGACGGCGCCTGCGCCCTTCTTCTGGCGTCGGAATCAGCTGCCAAACTCCACGGATTAACTCCCAAGGCACGCGTCGTCGCCGCCGCTTCGGCGGGGGTTGCTCCGCGCATAATGGGAATGGGGCCCGCTCCCGCGTCTCGTAAAGTTTTTGCAAAAGCCAACCTCGAGGTCGGCCAGATGGACGTGATCGAACTAAACGAGGCCTTTGCTTCGCAAGCCCTGGCGGTGCTCCGCGAACTAGGTGTTGCCGACGATGCCGATCACGTGAATCCCAACGGTGGCGCGATTGCTCTCGGCCATCCGTTGGGGGCCAGCGGCGCGCGTCTTATCACCACCGCGATGTACCAATTGCTCCGCACGGGCGGAAAATATGCGCTCTGCACCATGTGCATCGGCGTTGGCCAAGGCATCGCCCTGATCCTCGAACGCGTTTAGCTGGCAGGGTCCGCTGGAAGTGAATGCACACCGAATTGTTTGTGTGCCGGTTACCCCACTGGCAAGCCACGCAGGAAACCGTTTTGTTTCTCCGACAGGAGTGATTACACTCAGCGCATGAACTTGCTGGACCCCTTGTTTCGCTCCCCCGCCGTCGAAAAGGTTTTCTCCAATCGCGCTACGCTACAAGGGATGCTCGATTTTGAAGCGGCCCTCGCCCGAGCCGAGGCGCGTGCCGGCTTCATTCCCGCCTTCGCGGCTCCGGCCATTGAGGCAAAGTGCCGAGCCGAACTCTACGACATGACCGTGCTCGCTCGCGCTGCGGCCCGGGCAGGAAATCTCGCGATTCCTCTCGTAAAACAGCTCACTCTGCTCGTCGCGCAAAAGGAAAAAGACGCCGCTCGTTACGTCCATTGGGGCGCAACCAGCCAGGACGCCATCGACACTGGCCGGGTGCTTCAGCTTCGCCAGGCGCTCACGCTGATCTCCAGCGAACTCGACCTCTTTGCCGCCGCGCTCGGCGAACTGGTGCACAAGAGTAGGGCGACGATGGTTGCTGCCCGCACGTGGATGCAACAGGCTCTTCCCACAACCTTCGGGCTGAAAGCCGCGGGCTGGCTCGATGCTGTAGATCGTCACCGCGCGCGATTGGCCGAAACGCAAGAGCGTTGCCTGGTGCTTCAATTTGGCGGTGCAGTTGGCACCATGGCGGCTCTCGGTACTCGCGGCCTGGACGTCGCCACCAATCTTCCCAAAGAATTGCAGCTTCCGCTGCCTGAACTTCCCTGGCACAGCCATCGCGATCGCATGGCGGAAATCGCCACAACCCTCGGCCTCTGTTGCGGAACGCTCGGCAAAATTGCGCGCGACATTTCTCTACACACGCAAACCGAAGTCGGCGAGGTTTTTGAGCCATCCGCGGAGGGCCGCGGCGGCTCTTCGAGCATGCCCAACAAACGCAACCCCGTCACTTGCGCCGTGGTCTTGTCTGCGGCAACGCGTGTTCCGTCTCTTGTCAGCACCATGCTTGCCGCGATGGTGCAAGAGCAAGAGCGCGGTTTGGGCGGCTGGCACGCCGAATGGGAGACACTGCCCGACATTGTCCGTCTGACCGCGGGCGCTCTGCATCACCTCACCTCCACGGTGTCCGCGTTGGAATTGGATCCCGAACGCATGCGGAAGAACCTTGACGTCACGCAGGGTTTGATTTTCGCGGAAGCTGTCGCCATGATCCTTTCTGAAAAGATGCCGCGTTCGGACGCGCACGAGCTCGTGCAACAAGCTTGCAAACGGGCTGAGGATGAGGGCCGCCAACTCCGCTCCGTGCTCTCGCAAGACGCCATCGTCAAAACCAATCTCTCTGATGCTGAGCTTGACCGTCTCTTTACCGCAGCGAACTATTTGGGGGTCACCGATCAGTTCATCGACCGTGTGCTAGCCTCGAGTGCTGCGAGTCGCGACCAGAAAAAACCGCGGAAAAAGTAGAGCCCCATGTCCTTTGCGCAACTAAAAGATGTTCAGATCCACTACGACCTGGCTGGTCCCTGGGACGCACCAGCCGTGGTTTTTTCGAACTCTCTGGGCGCTACTTTGTCCATGTGGGATCCGCAGATGCCCATATTCCGGAAGCGTTTTCGCGTCTTGCGCTACGACACCCGCGGCCACGGCCAGTCTTCCGTCACGCCTGGCGGCTACTCCATCGAGCAGTTGGCAGGCGACGTTCTCGCTCTTCTTGACGAGTTGAAGCTTGATCGCGTTCATTTTTGCGGGTTATCCATGGGCGGCCAAACGGGGATGTGGCTGGCGGTGAAGGCCCCAGCTCGCCTGCACAAACTCGTCCTCTGCAATACCGCCGCCAAAATTGGCAGCCCCGAAACGTGGAACCCGCGTATCGAAGCCGTTCGCAGGGGCGGCACGAAGGCGATCTCCGCCGCCGTGATGGAGCGCTGGTTTTCCGCAAGCTACCGCATGAATTTTCCTGACGTCGTCACTTCCACCAAGATGGCGTTCGAGGGCACGAACTCCGACGGCTACATCGCAAATTGCGCCGCCATTCGCGATTTTGACGCACGTGAAGCCATCGCCGGGATTCGCTTGCCCACTCTCGTGATTGCCGGAACCCAAGACGCTGCAACTACACCCGTCGACGGGCGCTACCTTGCCGACCGCGTCACCGGCGCGCGGTACGCAGAACTCAACGCCGCTCATCTCTCCAACATCGAAGATCCGGATCATTTCTCCCACGAAGTCAGCACCTTTCTTGGTTCCGAAGAAACGAATCGGGCCGGTCAAAAAGGGCTCCAAGCGTAAGCAGTTTCTGAGATTCCGTGTTCATAGGCGGAACTAAATTCTGCATAACCTTTGTCTTTTTCATACGTCCAACGGGATAAAGCTCCAAGCAAAG
>DATDHE010000483.1:0-9173 GCA_036521695.1 Candidatus Acidiferrum sp.
GGGAGCTTGACCTGGGACTTGATGGGGAAGTCGAAGGTGCGTTCGCCGACGGTTTCGTTGATGGAGGCGCGGGTGATGTTGATGGAGTAGGTGTCGGGGCCGCGGTGGAGCTCGATTTTGTAGGGGAGCTTGACCCCGTCGACGGTGCGGTAGTCGTCATAGAGAATTTCCTGGTCGAGGCCTGCAACGGGAGTGGATTCCTTGACGAGGAGATGAGATTGCGGATCGAAGAAGAGTTCGCGGCGGATGTTTGTGGTGGTGGTAATTTCGAGTTGGAGAGAGTCTTTGCCTCGGACCTGGGCGTGGCCGATGAAGGCGACGGCGAGCTTGCTCTTTTTGAGATTGAGGAGGCGGGAGTTGTAGTAAAGCGAGGCGGCTTCGAGTTGCTGGCCTTGCTGGCCGAGAAGGGTGGAGAGTTCGCCGCTGGGGGTTTCGTGCCAGGCGGATTTGCCGTTGTAAGCATCGATGAGGGGTTTCTCGCCGAGGACGAATTCGGAGTAATAGCGGTTGGGTAGCTTGAGGCTGAAGGTGTAGGTGGAGGGTTTGCCGTCAGCGGGATTACTGAAGGCGCCTTCGAGGGTTTCGGTCTGGATTTTGGACAGGGCTTTGCTGCCGCCGAGGGCTTTGACGTATTCGGAGACGATCTTGGCGGGCTCTTGCGCCTGCAAACCGCCCGAAGAGATGGCCATGTAAAGGACTAGAGGGACGAAATAAGTGGCGTGCCGCATTGGACTTACCCTTCTAAACGCGAGCGCGGGTCAAAAGTTTCGGCAAAAAAAGGGACCCTAGCTTACTAGACGAGGCAGGCGATCGGAGATTAACGCCAATTTTGAGCTCGCCAGGGTTTATTCGTATCTTAGGGCAACCAAAGGATCGACGAGAGTGGCGCGACGGGCTGGGAAGTAGGACGCCGCTACCGCGACCGTCGTCAGGATGACGGAAACTCCGATAAATGTGAGCGGATCGTAGGCGCTGATACCGAAGAGAAAGCTTCGCAGGAGGCGGGTGAGGGCGAGAGCCGTCACGAGACCAACCCCAACACCAAGCAGAGCCAGGCGCAGCGCTTCGCCAACGATGATGCGGAAAACGTCTTGCGGCCGCGCGCCCATGGTGACGCGGATACCGATTTCGCTGGTGCGTTGCGTCACGGTGTAAGACATCACGCCATAAACGCCGACGGCAGCGAGCACAAGCGCAAGTATCGCGAAGATAGCGATGAGCCAGGCGCGGAAGCGAGGCTGGGCGACGTTGGTCGAGATGTTTTCTTCCATCGAACGCATGTTCACCACCGGCTGGTTAGGATCGATCTCCGCGACGGCACTGCGTAGCGAGGAGACCGCCGCGTGCGGCTCGGTGGCCGTGCGAATCACGAGCGACAACTGGAAGACAGGGAGCAGGGCGTCCGCCTGGCGATAGGGGAGATACATTTCCGCGGCAGGCGCGTTGCCGAGATTCTGCAGGACATCGCCGACGACACCGACAACTTCCATCCAAGGAACGTCCCTTATCGGAAGAGCTCCCAGCTGCATGCGCTTGCCGATAGGACTCTCGTTGGGCCAGTAGGTTCGGGCCATGGTGGAATTGACGATGACGACGGCGGGAGCTTTTTCAGTGTCGGAGGCAGCGATGAAGCGGCCCTGGAGGAGGGGGACGCCGATGGTTTCGAAGTAGTGGGGAGTGACGGTAAAATAGCCGGCGGCGGTGAAGTCGTGGGGAGACTTCGGGGGGCGGCCGTAGATATTGAAATGGATCGCGCCGCCTCGACTGCTGACCGGCAGAGAAGACGCAGCGGAGGCGGAGCGCACGCCGGGAAGCGCTTGCGCGCGCTCGACGAGACGATCGAAAAATTCAAATCGCTGCTCGGGTTTGGCGTAGGCGTTCAGGGAAAGAGGAAGGTCCGCAGCAAGCAAATGATCGGGCTGGAAACCTGGAGGAACCTCCTGGAGACGAGAGAAGCTACGCAGGAAAAGGCCGGCTCCGATGAGGAGGAGCATGGCGGTGGCGATTTCCGCGGCGACGAGGAATCCTCGAATGCGGTGCTGGCCGGGGCCAGCAGTCGAGCCACGCGAGCCTTCGTTGAGAGTTTCGCGAAGGTCCAGCTTGGTGGTGCTGAGAGCGGGCGCAATGCCGAAGAAAACGCCGGTGAAGACGGAAATCACGACGGTGAAAATCAGTACGCGATAATCGAGAGTGATGGTGAAGGCTTTGGGAACGCTGCCGGCCGCCAATTTGATGAGCGGGCCTAGCGCGGCGATCGCCACCAGGATTCCGAGAAGGCCGCCAGAAAGAGAGAGTAAAACACTCTCGGTCAGCAACTGGCGGAGTACGCGGCCGCGGCTCGCGCCCATGGCGGTGCGAATGGCGACTTCGCGGCCGCGGGAGGCGGCACGAGCGATGAGGAGATTCGCAACGTTTACGCAGGCAATGAGAAGGACGGCGGCGACCGCACCGAGGAGCAGAAGCAGCGCGGGGCGGACGTTTTGCACCATTTGATCCCGAACGCCAACAAGGTTCGCGCTGACGCCGGTGTTGTAGTCGGGATACTGCTGCTCGAGGCGCTTGGTGATTCCGATCATTTCGGTGCGGGCTTGTTCGCGGGTCACGCCAGGTTTAAGGCGAGCGACGGCGAAGATTCCGGGGTGCCAGTTGCGATCATCGGGAAGGGTTCTGGCCCAGGGAGTAAAGGGGAGAAAAACGTCTGAGGGGAAGATGAGCTGAAATCCGGAGGGCAGGACGCCGACGACGGTGTAGGGCTGCGAATCGAGAGTGAGGCTCTTGCCGACGATTTCCTGCGAGCCGCCGAAGTCGCGTTGCCAGAGGCCGTAGCTGATGAGAACGACTGGATTGCCGCCTGCGCGATCTTCCTCGGGGAGGAATGTGCGGCCGAGAATGGCTTTGACGCCGAGGAGCGGGAAAATGCCGGCGGTCATGTTCTGCGAATTGAGTCGCTCGGGCTGGCCGACGCCGGTAAGAGCGATGGTGGAGGAACGAGTGGCTTCGACGGATTCAAAGGAGTGGCTCTGGTCGCGCCAGTCGAGCCAATTCTGGTACGAGGTGCTGATAGTGGGGTAAGGACTCTTTTCGGCAACGAGGACAAGGCGGGAAGGATCCTGGAATGGAAGTGGGCGGAGGAGAACGGCGTTGACGACGGTGAAGATGGCGGTGTTCGCTCCGATGCCAAGAGCGAGCGTGAGAATGGCGATCGCTGTAAAGCCGGGGCTCTTTGCCAAGAGGCGGAACGCGTAGCGAAGATCATGCAGCAGTCTGAACATGGTTTCTCCCGAGGCGCGAATCTATCCCATTCATCAGACGGATGCTATGAGCAATCGTTACCAGTGTTGGCGCGCCGCACCGGGATGCGGGCGCGTCAGTTCGCGGCTGCGGCTTTCGGCCTGTTCAAGTACTTTTCATAGAGTCGCTGGTGTCTGTTATCCAGGGAAGTGCGCTGGCCCTTGATGAAAAGGAATTTTACATCGGTCGTTAATTCAAGAGGGTCGCCGTTGGTGACGATGATGTTTGCGACTTTGCCGGTCTCGAGAGTGCCGACTTGGTCGGCAACGCCAAAAATCTCGGCTGGGTACATCGTGACGGCTTTCAGCGCTTCGTCGTAGGGCAGACCGTACGCTACGGCGTTCGCGGCTTGCTGGCCGAGGCGGCGCGCGAAAGAATTGTCAAAGCTGCCGAAGGCAAACTTCACGCCGGCAGCGGCGAGTTCCGCGGGTTGGGAGAGCAGGCGATCGTAGGGGTCGTCCTCCTCAATCGGGAGGCTTAGCGTAGGGCGCAGGATCACTGGGATTCCTTTGGAGCGGAGCAGATCCTTTACTTTATAGGCCTCCGCGCCGCCCGCGAGAATCATCTTCAGCTTTTGCTTGTCGCAGAATTCGACGGCGTTACGAATGTCGCGTGCGCGATCAGCAAAGACAAGCACAGGCAATTGGCCGCGGATGACGGGGGCAAGCGCTTCGAGTTTCAAGTCGCGCTGATAATCCGCCGGACCGCCGTGGCCCATGGCTTGCGCATAGTGGCGGGCGCGGCCGAGATAATCCGTCAGTTCGTTGACTTGCTTCTCGTACTCCTGTTTGGCTTCGCTGAATGGCTTTTCTCTTCGGGAGAACGTGGCGAAATCGAAGGTACGCGTCTCAATAGTGGGCCAGCTGATGACCATGGCGACGCTTCTCTTGATCAGCATTTCGTTGATGGTCCATCCGGCGAGACTAATCGCGGAGGCTTGGCCGCCGATGACGCCCCGCGAGCCGCCGGAATCAAAGCCGCCGCTGTCCGGAACGGCGAGAACTTCGGTGATGCCTGAAGCCCGCGTCACAGGAATGTGTTCGCTGGACGGAAAGACGGCCGTCGCCGCGACCACGTCCGGATTGTATGCGCCCGTCTCAGTGGTATCGACGGTGGCGTTTACCGCGGAAATTTCGCTCATACCCATCTGCGTGATGGGATCGAAGAGGCCGGGATAAATCTGCAATCCTTTGGCGTCGATGACTTGTGCCCCGGCAGGAACTTCCACGTTGGCGCCGACAGCGGCGATTTTGCCGTCACGAATAACCAGCGTGCCATCCTCGATGGGCGCGCCAGCCAGCGTGAAAATTCTTGCGTGACTGAGAGCGACGACAGACGGGGGCTGGGATTGCGCGGAAGCACCCTGAGAAATAAGGCAAACCGCTGCGACGACGGTCACGAATCGCAGAATCTTTTTGGTGCTCTTCACAGAGCACCTCTGGAAACGGCGTCCGCTTGCGGCGGCTTGGGCTTTTCCTCGGGCTTTTTTTCTTCCTGTTTCTTCTCTTCTGGTTTAGCGCTGGGCTTTTTGCCAATTTCAATCGTTGCGTCCGGCTTTTTCTCTCCGGCCTTCTTTTCCTTTTGGATCAGCGCTTTCTTTTCTTTTTCGAGGTTTGCGCGTTCGGCGATATCGCGCTTGCGGTCGAAGTAGACACGGCCATCGATCAGCGTTTGCTGGACGACAGCGTAGGCGCTGAGCGGATCGTGGTTATAAATGACCAGGTCGGCGTCCTTGCCGACGTCGATCGAGCCGACGCGCTTGTCGATGCCCAGCTGAATTGCGGGATTCAAGGTGACGAGCTTGAGCGCTTCGTCATGCGAGAGGCCGCCGTACTTCATTGTTTTCGCCGCTTCCTGATTGAGGTGCGTGGCTTCTTCCGCGTCATCGGAATTGATGGAAACGATTACTCCGCGACGCGTCATGATCGCCGCGTTGTAAGGAATCGCATCGTAAGCTTCGACTTTATACGCCCACCAATCGGAAAATGTGGAAGCACCCGTTCCTGCGGCCGCAATTTCGTCGGCTACTTTGTAGCCTTCCAGCACATGCTGGAGGGTGCGAACCTTAAAACCAAATTCCTTGGCCACGCGAAGCAACATGAGGATTTCGTCTTCGCGATAGCAGTGCGCGTGAACGTAACGCTTGCCGTCGAGCACTTCGACGAGCGGATCGAGGCGAAGATCGCGGCGCGGCGGGATCGCGCTTTTATCGCCGGCGGCGACGCGCTTGTCGTAGTCCTCCCAGGATTTCTTGTAGTCGCGCGCTTCGGCAAACGCAGTTCGGATCGTCTCTTCGACGCCCATGCGCGTAGTGGGATAACGCGGGGTCGAGCCTGGGATGCTGAAGTTGGAGCGCTTGGGATTTTCGCCGAGCGCGAACTTGATGCCGGGGACGGCGCCTTCGAACGGAAGCTTCGAGGCGGGCAGGCCCCATCGCAGCTTGATGACCACCGTTTGGCCGCCGATGGCGTTTGCTGAACCATGCAATACGTTTGCGATGGTCACCCCACCGGCGAGATCGCGGTAGATGTCGACGTCATCAGGATTGAGGACATCCGCAATATTTACCATCGAAGAGACGGAGACGCTGCCTTCGTTCACGCTGCCGTCGACGGCAATGTGCGAGTGGCAATCGATGATGCCGGGGATAACCCACTGGCCTGCGGCATCGATGACCTGGGCGTCTTTCGACGCCTTGACCGAGGGCCCGACTTCCGCGATTCTGCCATCCTTAATAAGGATAGAGCCGCGCTCGATGGTGCCATGGGAAACCGTTAGGATCGTGGCGTTCTGGATCAGAATTACCGGCGGCGCTTCGGGCGGAGTGGCCGCGCAAGTCAAAAGGGGAAGACCGAGGAGGCATAGCGCGCAAATCAGCGCGATCCGCAAACAATTGTTAACCAGCATGAATGGAATTCTCACCGTGCACCCCCGTCGACACATGACTCATTGCTCGTACGACTGGAGATGCCGAAAGAGGCAGTGGCCGCGGCTTGCGCCGTGGGCTTGGTGCCCGTGAACTCGATCGAGTACCCCAGAACATCAATGGTGCCTTTCACGGTGCTGCCGTCAAAGGTGCCGGAGAAAACGACGTCGGAGGGGTTCCCTTCGATCGGAATGTTGATGGTGAAGCTGAATTTGTCGACGCTGACATAGCCGCTGATGATGCTGGCCGTGCCGCGCTTGCTCGTGGTCGTTCCAGTGAGCGTGCCGTCGGTGGCCATCTCCAGATCCAGAGTGGATTCTTCCGGTCCTTCGGGCGTCGTGTACGCGAGTTTCCACTTGCCGGTCATGTTTCCTTTGGGTGGATCCTTCGGCTTTTCGGGTTCGTGTGTCTCGAACCTTCTGCCATCCACAAAAACCATTTTGATTTTGGTTTTCTCATCAAAAAGATCGCCATCGGCGACGATAAGATTTGCGATCTTTCCGGTTTCGATGGAACCCGTCCTATCGGCGACTCCGAAAATTTCCGCGGGCGTGAGCGTCATCGCACGTAACGCGGCATCTGGCGCCAGCCCCGCATCAATCGATTTTTTCGCAGCCTTGAGGATGTCCTTGGGGGCGGTAATTCCGCCGGAGTAAAACGCGAACGCAACACCGGCCTTGGCGAGCGCCGCAGGGGAAGAAGGCGCTTTATCGCGGAAACGCAGCGCGCGGAGCGAGGGCTGCTCGTCGGGGTCCGCGTCTTTTTCTGCTTCCGGCCACTTCAGATTGACGAGCACGGGCATTTTCCTTTTATTGGCGACGATTTCGCCTGCAACTTCATAGGCCATCTGTCCACCATAGATGACGCCTACCACATCCCAACGATCTGCCAGTTCAAGGGCGCGCCTCAGCTGAATGGAATTGTTCGCGGGGATTAGTACCAATGTGTGGTCCTCCAGCGCCTCGCCTAGCACAACTTCCGTTCGGTCGTAGCGCGGCCGCGCAACCCCTCGGGGATTCTTTTCATAGATGGCCAGCGCTGCGGTGCTCCAGTCCGTATCAATCCAAACCTGGTGGACATACGCGAGAGCCCCCATCAGAGAGCCGGGAAAATTTCCAAAGCCGCCGCTGGGCTGCAAGGAAATGGGAAACGCCACTGGCGTTTTGACGACCATCTCGCTGGCGCGGTCGCCAGCCAGATCAAGAACCGCGGCCTGCCCGGGAAACATTCCGCCCCTGGGCGCGGAGACGACGGTGGTGAAGCCGCCATTGCGCCAGGTTTCGATGCGCTTGTCGCTTAGGCTGACTTCATCGGCCGCGCTCCGCCATGGCGTGGTACCAGGACGGTCTTCAGGTCCGCGAGAGACTTCCCCCGTTGGAGCCGCTCGCCGGCCGCCTCCTTCCCCAGCGCCGCCCGCTGCGGGCGCGGCAGCGGCTGCCGGAAGGCCGACATCGGTGAACGAATCAAAAAGCCCGGGATAAACCGTGAGGCCCTTGCCTTCAATGATCCACGCATCCGGAGGAATGGCCACCTCTTTGCCGATAGCAGTAATAACGCCATGCGCCATCACCACGGTGGCGTTTTCCAGCGGAGGTCCGGATACCGGAACAACTTTGGCTCCGCGAATCGCGAAGTACTGCGGCTCGCCGCCCTGGGCGCGCGTTTGGGGCGCGGCGGCGAGAAGCGCGAGAAGAGTGACAGCAAACGCGAGTGCAAACAAGCACCGGCGCGCGAGGACAGAACGCATGCAGGCTCCTTTTTGGGACACGTCTAGAACACGAACCCCCCGACAGTATGTTCAGTAGACGCAAGAGGCTAGTCAGAAGTTACGGGAGAGTCAAGGAGGATGAAGATTTATGGGAGTTGAGAACGAGAGGGTAGGGCGGTTCAGGAAGGGGCTCAAAAAGGTCCAAAAAAACCGGAAACAAATGGCAGGCTTGCTTCGTTTCTTCTATTGCCTTCCCATAGGGCTTATGGCATCTTCGGTATGGGCATCCCATAGGAACCGAGAGGAGCCCGAGGAAAACGATGGGCGATAAGGCAGCTGACAAAAAGGATGTGTGGCAAGGCACTCTGGCGCTGATGGTACTGAAGACTCTTCAAGCGTTGGGGCCGCTGCACGGCTACGGTATTGCGCGGCGCATTGAGCAGACCAGCGGCGATCTTCTTGCCGTGAATTACGGAACTTTGTACCCGGCGTTGCTGAAGCTCGAGCAGGAAGGCTACATCAGTTCGGAGTGGGGTTTCTCAGACAATAACCGCAAAGCGAAGTATTACAAACTGACGCGCGCCGGACGGAAGCAACTGAGTAAGGAAGAGCGCGAGTGGGAACAGACAACCGCGATCCTGGCGCGCTTTCTAGCGCCGGGTGAAGAGCGGCCCTGATCGGTAACGGCGTTGCGGAGGAGTCTTATGAGGCGGCTGCGGGCGTGGTTCTCTCGGCTGGGCGGATTATTCGGCAGGCCGCGCCGCGAAGAGGAGTTGGATGCCGAGATGGAAAGCCATCTCCAGTTTCACATCGAAGACAATCTGCGCGCGGGCATGTCGCTGGTGCAAGCTCGTCGGGAGGCCATCATGAAACTTGGGGGTGTGGAACAAACAAAGGAAGACTATCGCGAGCGCCGCGGGCTGCCACTGTTGGAAATTTTCTTGCAGGACTTGCGTTTCGGCGCGCGCATGTTGCGGAAAAACCCAGGATTCACCCTTGTGGCTGTGCTCACGCTGGCGCTTGGAATTGCGGCCAACTCCACGATTTTTAGCTTCGTCAGTGCGATCCTCTACACTCGGCCGCCGGTCGCTGACCCCGACCAGCTAGCCGTGGTCTACGGATTGAACCCGATTCACATGTGGGGGTCCGGCCTGAGCCCCGTCTCCGCTCCGAATTATTTCAACTGGAGGCGTGAAAACCAGGTATTCACCGAATTAGCAGCCTCGAATCCCTATAACAGTTTGAATT
>DATDHE010000484.1:0-12995 GCA_036521695.1 Candidatus Acidiferrum sp.
GAAAAGAAATTGTCGAGGGATTGCTTCAGCAAACGAATTTGTGGGATGTGCGAAAAAAAGCGCTGGGCGGATATTCAGGGGGAATGAAGCAGCGGTTCGGAATCGCGCAAGCGCTCCTGGCGAATCCAAAGCTGATCATCGTCGATGAGCCGACGGCCGGTCTTGATCCCGCGGAGCGAAACCGCTTCTTGAATTTGCTGAGCTCAATCGGGCGCAACGTGGTGGTGATTCTGTCTACGCACATTGTGGAAGACGTGCGCGAGCTCTGTTCCAAGATGGCGATCATCAGCAGCGGCGAGCTGATTCTGGAAGGCGTGCCAACGCAAACGATCGAAGTGTTGAAAGGGCGCGTGTGGAGCAAGGTAGTTCCAACGGATGCCGAAAGAGAGGCCATCGAGAAAGCCTATCCGCTAATTTCGATGCACCGTGTGGGTGGACTTAACGAGGTTCGTGTGTATTCGGAGGCGCCGCTCAACGATGGTTTCCATCCCGCTGAAGCGGATCTGGAAGACGTTTATTTTCGCCAGTTGTCGCAGCACCGGCCGAATTGAACGGGAGAACACGATATGTTCATGGACTTCTTTCTATTCGAACTGAAGCTACGGTTCAAGAGCATCTCCACCTACATTTTTTTCCTACTGGCCTCTTTCCTCCCATTCTTCTCCGTCGCCGCGCGGGATTTCGGGCCCATCGGAAGCGGCAAAGTGTTTTTGAACAGCCCCTTCGCTGTTCTTCTTATCACGACACAGGTCTTCGCGTTTGGCTCAATACTGATCGCCGCGATTTTTGGGCCAGCGATCCTGCGGGATTTTAACGGTGACACTTATCAATTGATATTCACAAAGCCGATCTCCAAATTCGGCTATCTGATGGGACGATGGGCGGGTTCCATGGTCACCGCCATCTTTGTTTTCTCGGGAATCGTCTTCGGAATCGCCCTGGGCACGCTGATGCCCTGGGCAGACAAGCTGCGCATCGCGCCGAACGATTTCGGGATGTACTTTCGTATCTACGCTTCCCTTGGAATCGTCCAGATTTTTTTCCTCGGAAGCCTGTTTTTTTGTGTCGCTGCACTCACGCGGAATATCGTCGTGGTTTACCTGCAAGGTGTGGCGCTCTTTGCCTTTTATCTCATCGAATTGATCGTGATCGTGACCTCCAACAAGCTGGAGCGCGCGTGGGCGTCCATCGTTGATCCGTTTGGGCTGATTCTGGTTCAGAGCCTGACACGTTATTGGACGGTGGTGGAGAGAAACACGCTCGTTCCGCATTGGACGAGCGTGTTTCTCTATAACCGCTTAGCTTGGCTGAGCGTTGGTGCGGTTGCTCTGATTGCCGCATACGCGCTTTTTCCCATGTCTGCCGAAGTTTTGGGCTCCAAGCGCTCCACCAAGAAGGCCGAAGAAGCCAAAGCCGACGAGGACAGTGCGAAGAAGGAACCCCGGCACATTACCGCTAGCCTCCCGCAGGTGACGCAGATTTTTGGCAGCGCCACCACGTGGAAACAACTGATTTCCATGACGCGGATACGATTCTTCAATATCGTGCACGAGATTCCATTTTGGGCAATCACACTGATCATGCTCGTATTTGTGTTGATCAGCGGGCATTTCGCGGGGAACAACAACGGCGTTGAGGTCTGGCCGGTAACGTTTCTCATGGTGTCCGTGGTTTCGGGGCAGTCTGGATTGTTTCTCTACATTGTCGGCGCGTTATATGCGGGCGAGGTCATTTGGCGGGAGCGGGACTTGCGGTTCGAGCAGATTCATGACTCCTTGCCCTTACGGGACTGGACCGACTTTGTCAGCAAGTTTTTGGCGCTGGCGATGGTCGAGGCGGTCTTGGCCTCCGTAGTGCTCGTATGCGGCGTGCTTTCGCAGGCTCTGAGCGGATACTTGAGGTTTGAGCTGGGCCACTATGCAAAAGAAATCTACCTGATTTATTTGCCGCAACTCCTCATGGTGATTCTGCTCGCCTTGTTTCTGCAGACGGTTTTGGGAAACAAGTTTGTTGCGCATGCTGTGGTGGTCGGGTTGTTCGTCTTGATTCCGATTCTTTACGCGTGGGGAATTGAGAATCGCCTGTACATGTTTGGTGAAATCACGCCCTACACGTACTCGGACATGAACGGCTACGGGCACTTCGTCAAAGCACTGTTTTGGGTGACATCCTACTGGCTTTGCGTCGGGGGCTTGCTGGGAGTGCTCGCGATCGCCTTTGCGCGGCGCGGCACTGAACAGTCGTTTGGGGCGCGCTGGAAAATGGCAGTTCCCCGGACGCGGCGGTTAGTCCCCGCGGCGGCCGCATTTCTGCTTTTGGCCGGAACGTGCGGGGCAGTCTTCTTCTACAACACCCATGTGCTGAATCAGTTCCGCAGTGCGAAGCAAAACCGCCATCGTTCTGCCGAGTACGAGCAGCTATACAAGAAGTACGAGCGCCTCCCGCAGCCGAAAGTGACGGACGTGGACGTCGCCGTGGACATTTTCCCGGATCAGCGGTCTTTCGCAGGCACGGGCCACTACATGCTTGTCAATCACTCTGGCAAACCGATCGACGAAGTGCACATCACGGATACCCGCGAATCCGTTCAAGAGGTGAAGTTCGACCGCGAGTCTAAACAAACGCTCGCCGACAAAGACCATTTCTATTCGATCTACAAGCTGGAAAAGCCTCTAGAACCAAACGAAACAATGAAGATGGATTTCCGCGTGGGCTATACTTCGCGTGGATTCAAGGATGGCAACGAGCGCGCGGAGTTCGCTTATAACGGAACTTTCTTTGACCGCGACTATTTTCCAACCATAGGCTACAGCCAAAATATCGAAATCGATGATCCGGTGCGGCGGCGGGAAGAGAAGTTGCCACCTCTCGAAGAGATGGCACCTCCGGGCGATCCCTACTACTCGAACATAAATCTATTCACGACCAACTCCGAGTGGGTAACCTTTCATGCCGTCGTAAGCACCTCGCCAGATCAAATCGCTATTGCGCCAGGCTATCTAACGCGCGAATGGACCGAAAACGGCCGCCGCTATTTCGACTACAGCATGGGCGGCACGCGCATCAACGATTTTTACTCGTTTCTTTCCGGGCGTTTCAGCGTAAAGAAGGATCAGTGGAAAAACGTGAAGCTTGAAATTTATTACCAGCCCGGCCACGAGTTCAACCTGGACAAGATGATGGACTCCAGCAAAACCGGCCTGGAATACTACGAGAAAAACTTCGGGAAATATCAGTTCGACCAGTTTCGCGTTCTGGAATTTCCTCGATACCGGCAGTTCGCCCAATCTTTTCCCAATACCGTGCCCTATTCCGAGGACATCGGATTTATCGAGCGCATGAAGAAGCCCGACGATATCGATCTCTTATATTTCGTCACCGCGCACGAACTCGCGCACCAGTGGTGGGGCCATCAGCTGATCGGCAGCCAGACGCAAGGCTCCAACATGATGAGCGAATCGCTGGCGGAATACTCGGCACTCACCGTGATGTCCAAGAAGTACGGCGAAGACATGTTGCGGAAGGATCTTCGTTACGAACTCGACCGATACTTGCGTGGGCGCGCGGGCGAGACGCGGCACGAGCCGCCGCTCGTTCTGGTGCAGCGCGAACCGTACGTCTGGTACCAGAAAGGGGCGTTGGTGATGTTCGCGCTGGCGGATTACATCGGCGAAGACAAAGTGAATCTTGCGCTGCGCAATTTCCTCGAGAAAAACCGCTATGCCAAAGGGCCGTTCCCCGATACGCGCGGATTCGTAGCCGCGCTGCGCGAACAGACCCCCCCCGAATTGCAATATGTAATCACCGATATGTTTGAATCAATCGTTCTCTACGAAAACAAAGCCATCTCGGCGACGTACGCTGAAACGCCTGATAAGAAATACAAGGTGACGCTGAAAGTAAGCGCCCAGAAAAAGAAGTCAGACGGTTCTGGGAATGAGACGCCGATGACGATTCACGACCTGATCGACGTCGGAGTATTCAGCGGAACGAAGGAACATTTGAAGCGGCTGAACCTCCACAAAGAATGGATCACACAAGAAAAGGGAACGTTCGAATTTGTGGTGGACGAAAAGCCGGCGTTCGCGGGGATCGATCCGTATAACAAATTGATCGACCGCGACCCTGCGGATAATTTGATTGAAGTGGAGAAGCAATAGCGTCCGGGGCGCAACTGGCTCAAACGGCTACTTGTGGGTCATGACGAAGACGCCGTCCCAGTCCGCAGTCGGTTCGGCGGCGATATATTCCTCGCAGCGTTCCACGTAGACATGCGAAGGGCCGTCCTTCGGCCACTTGGCGAGAATTTCCTCGAACGCGTTCCGCGCCGCTTTCCATTGGCGCTCGCGATAAAGCTCGCGTGCGGCGGCGAATAGTTCGACTTGCGCCCGAATCGTTTCCGCGGAGCCATCGGCGTCGAAGTCCGCTTGGCGTCCCATGAGCTGATAGATCGTTACAGGCTGTAACTTGCCTTTCACGCGGATCAAATCCAGCTCCCGTAAAACAAAGCCGTCGCCCTTGGCGGCTTGATAGGTCGTTTCGTTCACGATGATGTGCGTGCCATAGTCTTTATTCAGGCCTTCCAGCCGCGAAGAAAGGTTTACGGCATCTCCGAGCGCAGTGTAGCCGTATCGCAGCGCGGAGCCCATGTTGCCCACACTGGCGACGCCGGTATTTAGCCCGATGCCGATCTCGAGACTCGGCTTGCCTTGCGCCGCCCACTGCTTTTGCAGTTCCCGCACGCGCTTCATCATTTCCAGCGCTGCGTTGCACCCCCGCGCCGCATGGCCCTCCTCTTCGAAGGGCGCGCCCCAGAAAGCCATAACTGCGTCACCAATATATTTGTCGAGCGTTCCGTGATAGCTAAAGACGATGCGCGTCATGTCCGAAAGATATTGATTCAGAAAGAGCGCAAGTTCCTGTGCGTCGAGTTTTTCAGAGATGGAGGTGAAACCGCGAATATCGCTGAACATTACGGTAATGTCGGTTTTCTTGGGCTCCACGAGCCGGGGATTAACGAGCAGCCGCCGAATGACTTCTGGGCTGAGGTATTGTCCAAACGCCGTGCGCACCTTGCGTTTTTCTTTCTCCTCAACGAGCGCGCGATAGAGCGAAACAAGCAGCACGTTCCCGGTCAGTGTCATCGCTGGAATCGTAAAATTCAGCCACCAGCTATGCAGAAATGCCATGTAGTCGACGGCAGCGAGCGGAACGAATAGCGCTGCGCCAAACCACATCCAACGTGGCTGTACCAGCGCCATCCAGATCCCCAGAGGTATACCCAAGAACAAAATCGCCAGGACATCCCAAAGTGCTTGCTGCGCGCCTCGCACAAGAAACTGCTGATGGAGGATGTTGTCGATCACATTGGCGTGCACCTCCACACCGGGGTAATCGATACCGCCGTAGGGTGTTGACCGTTGATCCCCGATACCAGTTGCCGATGCCCCAACTAAAACAATCTTCCCCTTGAATGTTCCCGGCTCAAAGTTTCTGGTCACTACATCGGCGATCGATTTATACCGATATGTTCCTCGCGGACCCCGGTAATTGATTTGCATGTGGCCCGTGTAATCCGGATCGATTTTCAGCTTGTCGCCAAAGTTGACGCTCACTACGCCGATTTGGTTGAAGTTCACGGACAATTGAGTCGTCGGCAATCCGAGATAGAGTCTGACCGCCTGAATTTCCAGCGAGCCAAACATTTGCCAGTCATTCATGTCTTTCGACCTTCCAAACGGAAGCACCAGCAGCGTCCGCCGCAAGACTCCATCCTGGTCCGGGACAATGTTGAAAAATCCCATGGAAGTTTTTTCTGGATTGTCGGGGTTTGCCAGAACCGGTATGTTCGCAACTGTTGCTGCAAACAATGTCCCCTCTTGATCATATTTCTGCACCAATTCCAAAAAGTCCTGTTTCCCGGTCGGGGGATCCATGGCGGTACGCGTAATCGAGTACCAATCGATCAAATCGGCATACTGATCGAGCGTTGCGTCGTCGATCCCCGTCAATTCTTCTTTCTTTAGAAAGAAACTTCCGAGCACCACAGGTCCAAATCGATCAATCGCTTTTGCGAACTGGGCATCCGCGTTGTTGTCGGCGACGAGTTTCTGCAGCCATGCCTCATACTTGGCGTCGACCTCCTCCCCGTTTTTTTTCCTCGTCTCCAGGTCTCTCCAGATTTTCCGCAGCAACTCAACGGTCTGGTCCGGTTTGTCGAAAGTAATGTCAAAGGCCACCACTTTTGCGCCATCTTCCCGCAAAATATCCAGCATCTTGGCAAAGTGCGTTCTCGAAAACGGCCATTTTCCCAGCACTTCTTGCGAGTGCTGGTCGATATCCACGATCATAATGCGTGGATCGACGTCCGTATCCTTCGAGGGCCGGTATCGAAATCGCGTGTCGAGAGAGTCGTATTCCAGGCGCTGCAGGAACACGAAAATCGGCGTGGGTCTTTCGCCGAGAAAAGTAAAAAAGTAAATGGTCAGAGCAGCTAACGTCGTAACCAGACTGATGACGAACGAAACTCGATGCCGCCACCATGACTGGAGAAGTTCGTAAAGGCCGAACAGGCCCCGCCTCTGCCACCATCCGCCTGACGGAGCTGCCATCTCGATTCGCGCGCTATTCGCGGAAGACGAAGTTCATGCGCACGCCGCTAACCTCGATGACGTCGCCATCGTTCAGTCGCACAGGTCCAGTGATGGGCGCGCCATTCACCGTGGGCATTTTGTCGCCGGGGCCGATGTAATACCCGTCATCGCGCTGGTTGATCTGCGCGGCCATCGGTGGTTTGAACCAGCCTTTGACTTTTACCGTGGCCATCGCGGATTTGCCGATAACCGTCAGCTTATTCGTGAGCATGTACTCTTTCTGATCGGTGCGCCCGCCAATCACGATCAGCGTGGGAACTTTCAGGCGTCCCGCTGCAAACTGGACGCGCTCGCCGGTGGCCGCGGCTTGTTGCAGCATGTCGCGCCGCGCCTTGGTGTCTAGAACCATGGTTTCGTTGATGCGCGGAGCGCTGGCTTTGCGCCCGGTATCCCACGGTACGGGAGCGTCGCCCGAAGCATCGACCTTGATGTGATGTTTGCCAATCCAGATGGAGTCGCCGTCGTGCAGCGTGGCGCGCTCGACGCGCAGGTCGTTCACGAAAGTCCCATTGAGGCTATCGAGGTCTTCCACCACGAGCCGCCCACCCTCAAAATACACGCGGGCGTGATAGTTCGAGACCGCCAGATTGTCGACAGGCAGGTCATTGTCCGGAGAGCGTCCAATGCTCACCGCCCGGCTTCCCACCGGAACTTCCTTGACCGTCTTTTCTTCAAACATCAGGCTGAGCTTCGCCATCTCACATTCCTCCTGCGGCGCCGTTTCTGGCCCCTTTATTTCGCGCTCCACCAAACAGCCAAGAAAACCACCCTCGGGATTCCGCGCCCACACGCACGACAATGACGGTGATGTTGTCCACCCCGCCGCGCTCGTTCGCCAGGGCGATAAGCTTTTCCGCGGCCCTCGTCGGATCCGTTTCCGCTTGTAAGGTGCCCGCAATTTCCGGTTCTGTAACCATGCGCGTCAGCCCATCGCAGCAGAGCATCAAAATATCCCGCGCGAACAAAATGTGCTCGTCAGTGTCTACCTCTATGTCTGGCAAAGCTCCCAACGCGCGCAGAAGGACGCTCTGCATTTCGCTTTCTTCCGCTTCCGCCGCCGTCAAGATGCCCCGCCGCACTTGCTCGGCCACCAGCGAGTGATCGCTGGTCAGCTGCTGCAAATTGCCGCTTCTCAGCAAATAGGCCCGAGAATCTCCCACGTGCGCGATACTTAATTTCGATCCATCGATCCACGCGGCCGTCACAGTTGCGCCCATCCCGCGCTGTTCCGGATGCGCTTCCGCGGAATCATAAATATTCTTGTTCGCCAGGTGCACGGCGCTCGTCAGCCGCTTAGCTTTTTCGCTCCAGGTTGGCTCCGGATTGCCAAGCATCGTGGCCGCGAAATCGGTCTGCGCGTCCATGCAATGCTTGACGATGGTTTCCACGGCCATCGCGCTGGCCACTTCGCCATGCGCCTCGCCGCCCATCCCGTCGGAGAGCACAAAGAGATTCAGCGATTCGACAATGCGGAAACAATCCTCGTTATTCGTGCGCACACGCCCCAAATCGGTGACGCCGCCGCTTACGATCCGCACAAATTCTCCCGTTTCTGCTCGCTCTCTGAACCCGTGCCCACACCCGTACCCGGCAGTCCTGTTCTCACGCTAGCAGACCCTTTCCGGCGGCGAAAGGCTGTGACGCTTACTGATTACTTGTTTTTACGCCCCGTTTGCCGCCCCGGCACTCCCCGAGGGTACAACTAAATTGGCCAGTTTGTGCCCCTGTTTCTGCTGGCCGCTACTCGTTCCGTGCCTCGCCGGATGCTTCCGCTAAAATCTGTCACACACCAGTCGGCTTTGCGGGTAAAGTCGACTTGGCGTCCCTCATCATGGCCCAGGCGAAAAAAAGGCTGCGCAAGCCAGTGGCTGCTTCGCGGCGCATTGGATTGTCCGCCGCGCAGGCGGGGCGCGAACTCGAAGAACTGAACCGCGTCGGCATCGCGCTATCCGAAACCCATGACGTCGAGCGCCTACTCACCCTGATCCTTGCGAAGGCTCGTGAGATCACCGGCGCTGACGCGGGATCCCTCTATCTAGCAGAGCAAGCCAGCGGCGGCGCGAACGCTTCTGCGCCGAACGCTGTAAACAGTGAGAAAAAGACGCGGCAGCTCCGTTTTCGGCTGACGCAAAACGACAGTGTGCAGTTTCCCTACACTGAACACACGCTTCCGCTTACGGAATCCTCTATGGCAGGCTACTGCGCGCTCCACGGCGAAGTCATCGAGCTGGCGGACGCCTACCGTATTCCCAAATCGCGGCCCTTCCAGTTCAATTCTTCTTTCGACGAGCAAGCCGGATACCGGACGCGCTCTCTGATCACTCTGCCCATGAAAAACGGCAAGGGCGAGGTCCTCGGCGTGCTCCAGTTGATCAACTGCAAGCGCAACCCCAAAGCGCGGCTGACCAATGCAAATGCCGTTCATCGTCATGTCCATCCCTTCCCCGAGCGCGCCGTGCGTCTCGGCCTGTCTCTTGCCTCGCAAGCCGCTGTGGCGTTCGAGAACTCGCAGCTCTATCGTGACATCGAAAATCTGTTTGACGGTTTCGTGAATGCCGCCGTGAAAGCCATCGAGCAGCGCGACCCAACTACCTCCGGCCACTCTCAGCGCGTTTGCAAAATGACTATGGCGCTCGCCGAAGCCGTGGATCGCGAGCCTCAGGGACCCTACGCCGATTTGCGTTTTTCGCGCGAACAGATGAAGGAGCTGCGCTATGCCACACTGCTCCACGATTTCGGCAAAGTAGGAGTCCGAGAAGAAGTTCTCGTCAAAGCCAAAAAACTTTATCCGCTTCAGTATTCCCGCTTGTTGGATCGCTTTGACTACATCCGGAGGGACATCGAAGCGCGCGTCGCCGAACAAAAGGTTGAGCTTCTGCTCGGGCATTTTCGCAAGGAGGCGGAAGGGCGTGTTCGTATGAGGCTGCTCGACGGCGAGGCCAGCCGTCTGCTTGCTGAATTGGACCGCTATGTGGAATTCATCACACGGGCGAACGAGCCCACGATCTTGCCATCGAGCGAGTTCGAATTGCTCGCGGAAATTTCCCAGAAGACCTACCGCGACCCGCGCGGAGCCGAGCGTCCTTACCTTACCTCCGAGGAAGTCCGATATCTTTCGATACCTCGCGGCAGCCTCGATACGACCGAACGGCGCCAGATCGAATCGCACGTGACGCACAGTTTCAATTTCCTGGCGCAGATTCCCTGGACACCCGAATACCGCGGCATTCCGGAAATTGCCCGTGCCCACCACGAAAAACTCAACGGCAAAGGCTATCCGAATTGCCTTACAGCAGCCGAGATTCCCGTCCAAGCCAAGATGATGACTATCTGCGACATTTTCGATGCACTCTCCGCGTCCGACCGTCCTTATAAGCGAGCTGTCCGGACCGACCGCGCGCTGGAGATACTCAAGCTGTGCGTCCGCGACGAGGAAATCGACCCCGAGCTGTTCCGTCTTTTCCTCGACGCTCAGGTTTACCGTCTCGTCTCAAAGGCCGCGCCGTAGGCGCCCGAAACTCTATCTATTGTGAGGATTACGTTTTGGCTTGTCCGGCGGGTTTGGATTCCTCGCAAGGTTCTTGGCTCTTTTATAATAATTGCGGGGCATGATATGTGGATCTTTCTTCTTGGGCCGTTTCTTGCTCTACTTCCCCAGCGCTGGCGCAAAGCGCTGCCATTCTTCCAGGCTGTGCATTGGCACTCCGCCTCCATCCTCAGCGGACTGGCCGAATCCGTCATCGCCCTTATTGCGTTCTTATACTGGTATTCGTACTCCGTGGTGACCTGGGTTTCTCGCGGGCTGGATAACGCGCTCAGCAAAAGTGCACCAACCGGAATCACCGATCACGACGTTGGGTTTGCCGCGCTCGTGATTTGGGCCACTCACCCGCTGACCTGGCTCATCGCGTTTATTGGTATCGAGGGCATGGCGCGCATATGCGCCGCATTTACGGACAGCGTTCTTGGGATTTTCCCCCTCTATTTGGTGGAGAAAATCTACTCAAAGATTTTTCGCCGCGGAGCCCCTGAGCCCGCGGGAGCCGTAAAGTTTTCGCAAAGCAACGTCTCCTCCTACGTGGGCACGGTGAAGGAAAAAGTCTTGGCGGCTAGGCTATCGCAGGTTCCCGATGAGCTTTGCGTTGCAAAACAAGCTGCGGAAGAAATTCTTGAAATTCGCGCTTGGCGCGCCAAAGCGGACTGGACTCCTCCCCGCGTGGTTCGCTATGAAGACCGTTACTACCGGCTGGAAGATTGCGCTCGAATCTCTGGGCCGCGTCCGTTCGTTTACAAATTGCGGCGATTGGCCGCAGGCGTTCCCGGGCGCACCGTTCTCATTTATTCTCCCGAAGAGGCTCCCATCCGGGCCAACCGCTGAGCCAGCGAGCCCCGTGCTAGCCGCCCGCTCCGTAGATGAACGTTCCCCGACTTTCTCAACGCAACGGCTCTCGACTACAATCACACCATGCCTCTTCGCCGTCTGCCGCCTCTGCTCGTTCTGCGAAGTCTTTGCCTTGCGGCGGCGTTCCTTGCTCTTCTTTTATCGGCGTCCGCACAAAAATCCCCGCCCTCGTCAGCCGGACGCATCCTGCTGCTGCCACGGACCATCATCTCGGGAGAGCGAGCAACTCTCGCAGTGCTTGACGCGAACGGTCGCCTGACTCCCCGCGCCGCAGTTGTCTTTTCCAATGGCGATCATCTGCTCACGGATGCAACGGGGCGTGCGCTGTTTGTCGCTCCGCTCAACCCTGGCGTCATTCGCGGCTCAATCGCTGGCCGCGAAGGGCACATTCCCGTGACGATTTTGTCTCCGGAAGAAACCGCTGCGACCGCTATTCAGGTCACGTCGCTACCCAAAATCGTTTCACTTGCCGACCGATTCGAGATCGCTGGCCGCGGTTTTTGCGGAGACGCCGATGCCAACCAGATCACCGTTTCGGGCAACCCTGCCTTCATACTTGCGTCCTCGCCAACTTCGCTGGTCGTGCTGCCCCCGGCGGATTTGCAGCCCGGCCGCGCGTCCGTCGACATTTCTTGTGCAAAACGGAACGGGCCGCCTCTCGAAATTGTCTTTGTGGCGCTCACTCTGGAAGCCGATTCTTCGCCGCTCGTGCCCGGTGTACACCGCCAACTCGCCGTCCGCGTCCGCGGCACAAGAGACAAAATCACCCTAGAGGCCAAGAATCTCGCCCCAGGCATCGCCGAACTCCAAGGCGGCAATCCTCTGCAGTCTCTCAGCTCTGGCGGCTGGGAAAACTTGGCCCACTTCGAAATCGTCGGCCGCAAACGTGGCAGCTTTCAGATTTCCATCCGCTTGTTGAATTCCACCCCGCGCCCGCACCACTGAGTCCCGCATAATATTGCGAAGAGGCGATTTGGAGGGCGGCAGCACCGCTGTCGCTTTTCTCAGCCCCTGGCACGGTTCTATATTTGGAGAGGCTCGATAGATCTCAGTCGCAAAGTTAGTTAGCCCGCAATTCCCAGCGCTTTGATTCACAATGTAATGGTAAGCGGCTACGCCTTGCTTTTCGTGCTGGTCTCCACGGAAAGCGCCAAAGTCCCCTGTCCATTATCCAGAATCGCATCCGGCAGGCCGTTCTCGATCAAAGAATCCATCGTGCTCTGCGTTTTTTTCAGTTTCTTGTCCGCGTCGCTATAAGTCTGTTGCGCGTTCTTCAAATGCGTCCCGAGCTTTTCAAAAACCTCAGTGAAAGACGCGATGTTCTTCTGAATCCCCGAGAGCCCCGCAGAAATGCGCATGGCGTTCTCCTCGATCTGCATTCCCCGCAAACCCAGATGAATCACGCAAAGATGTGCGTATAGCGTGTTCGGCGAGACAGCAACAATGCACTTTCCTCGGCAGTAAGAGTCCAAGGCCTCGCCCTTGCTGTCTTGCGTCATGAGCATCTCGTAGTACACGTTTTCCGACGGCACAAACATCAGCGCAAGGTCCAATGTGCCTTCGTTCGGCACAATGTATTTCCTCGCGATGGAATCCGCGTGCCCCTTGACGGCCGTCGCAAAAGCCCTCTTTGCCTCTGCGCCCTCGGCTTCGATTCGTCGAAATGCATCCAGAGGAAATTTCGAATCGACAGCCACAAGTTTCCTGTCCCGCAAAAAAATGACCGCGTCCGCACACTCGCCGCTCGAGAAACGATACTGCATCGCGTACTGCGAGGGCGGCAACGAGTCTTCCAGCAAACGCTCCAGCGTCACTTCCCCAAGCAGCCCGCGAGTCTTCGCCCCGCCAAGGATTCCCTCGAGCGATCTTGTCGCGGACGAAATCCCGCGTCCTAACTCTTGGAATTCGCCCAATTGCTTCTGTATGTGGCCAATCTGCTC
>DATDHE010000485.1:0-4437 GCA_036521695.1 Candidatus Acidiferrum sp.
CGCTGGTCGCGGGAAGTTTGTTGCTGAAGGAGTCATGTAGGACGCGTATCTGGGATGGACTGGGCAGTCCTTAGCCTCGATCGACTGGCTGCCAAATGTACGCTGATGGTTGCTAACGGGTGAGTAACACCAGCGGCGCGATCTGATCATCTCATTCCTCATTGTGAGCGGAGGCGCTTTGGAGTTTCCGGCGTAACCACCAATGTGACCATCACAAACACGGTAATTCGAATGTTACGATTTCCCAGATAAGCTCGAGCGGATCAGGCTATTCGATGACTGGCGGAATGCGCCCGTCACTCTTTCTGCGTCGCAAAATCTCATCCTCACCATCGCCATCAGGAACGGGTGACGAGGCACTACTAGTTTCCTGCCCATTCTTATGGAATGACTGCAGAAGTTTCGTTGGAGTTGACACTCTCGTAGCCTCGATCATCCACTGCACGAGCCACATAGAAATAGGTCTCCCCACTTATCACAGTATCATCTAGATAGCGTATATCATATATTATATAATTATTAATTCTTAGATAATTATAGCCTCGTGTCGTGGTCCGATAAACGTTGTATCCGGCTACCTTCGACCTGCTGGCTTTCCATGTCAGCGTGACCGTATGCGTCTTGCCCGTCGCTTGCAGTCGGAACACCGCAGGGTGGCCGCTGGTTACGCGGAACCATTGTACGCTTAGCAGCAAGACAACAAGGACTGCGATCCCCGTCCGAATCTTCGTCCAGACAAGAAGTTCGCGGTCTCGAATCAGCAGAATCTGAGATACCACTAAAAGTGTCAGCGCGATGCTGCAGATCGCCATGGCCAAAAACCAGGCTCCGCCCAGCGGCCCTGGCACTAGTGAAGGTATCGATTGGGACTTGGTTCTCAACCACGGATCAATCCAAATATTCTCGGATGTGAATAAAAAGAGCACCGACGCGAGGCCCCATGTAATCCGCGTAATCCTCGACCTCTGGCCCGAGGGACGCAGGGAACCACGTCTCATCCGATGCTCTCTCCAAACGAATCGCATCCAAATCTAATCCATTTCCTGTCCCAGAGCCAAATCCAAAGGGTTTACTCCGCTCCATCGAGGCCAAGCTCCTCGTGACCATGGATCGTGACGGTTAGAGTTCTCATTGGCCCAAGCCGCCCATTCGCGTCTTCGGAAGGGAACAACAGCAGGCAAAGCGAGTCATCGCGGCCCACTGAGGCGAACGCTGACTCAGAGCAGACTGCGGACAGGGTGAATTGAATTGTAGACAGAAATGAACCCTGCCAAAGACAGCGCTAGTTTACAGGCATTCTACCCAGCACTTTTTGAAGCAACTCAATTAGAGCCGTATCGGCAGCGCCTTGTTCGAATTGAACGATTAGTGGTTCAAACGGTTCTAGAATGGCACGATACTCCGGCGTCTGCCGGAACGCCATCAACTTCTGCTCCCAGTCGAGGGGAACGAAACCTCGCTGAGTAGACAATTCCAGAGTGGCTCTCAAGACTCGTATATCGGCAAGACTCCTCAAATGCTGCCGCAGAAAAGCCGCGAGAGCACGTCGTTGCTCGGGGGTCATGTTAACCGCACCCTGCGGTGCACAAGAGTCTAGCAAAGAAGCTGCTGATCTCAAGCAGGTGAATTGAGCGTAAAATTTGGAGAAATAGAATGGGGCTCGCAGCATGCGCAGTGCGTGAGCGGCAACGTCAGTTAGACCTGCCGTTTTTTCGGAGTGTCGAGGCCGCTCTTCTACAACTGGAAGAAGCGCTTTGAAAGGAATGGCTTAGCTGTTCTTCGGGGTCAGTCACGGCGACCGCACCACATCCGGTATCGCACTTTCCCCCACCAAGACTGCCTTCGACTTCCTGAAGGAAGTTCGCGAGCATTTTCCTTTCACCATTCACAAAGTTCCTGACTCGAAAACTGAAGAGGTGGGAAGCAGAGAGTGCAACAAGAATCGGCCCCATCTCGCGCTCAAGGGAAAGACAGCCGCTGAAAGCGTCCGCGAACTCATCGAGCATCCACACCTGTAAGAGATCTTTCTTGACTATTACATACCTGTAATCCAGCGATGTTGCTTGACTCCCTGGTTGGCCGAGAGTAGCGTAGCGCCAACACGGGCCGAACCTCGATAAACTTAACTCAAGGAGACAGGAATGGAAAAACAACTCTCCGCAATAGGTTATTGGTTAGGCTTGCTCTGCACGGTCCTCGCGTTGTTGTTTCGGATGCTTACTGCTCTTAATAGGATTCCGCCCTTCATGGCCGCTCCTGGAGGTAATGCCATTTCCTATACGAGTTTCCTTCACGGTGCTGCGCTGTTTTTCTTGCTAGTGATTGCGAGCTGGTGCCGGACGGCAAAGTCCTAGGCTAGTTCGCTCGCAAACCCGTTGTATCGTTGTATCAGCTTGAATAGCCGAGTGCCGGCGAGGATGTCGGATAAGTGTCGGAGATGCGGCGGCGACGACTTTCGATATTTTTGTTGATAAGACTTAGCGCAGCGGAAATCATGACGGGCGTTGCAAGTGATGCAGCGTAATTTCCGGGGGGCAGTTGAAACGGACCGCAACGATTGACGTCCCGACCCCAACCGAAGTGTAACCGGCCATATTGTGGTAATTCCATGGCCCGCACCCCATATGCCTAGGCAGAACCGAATCCAGCGTGATCGGAATCGAACCGGGCAGGCAAATCTGACCTCCGTGCGTGTGGCCGCTCAGCAGCATTTTGAAATCGGCGTGCGCGGCTTGGCGGTAGACTTCCGGCGTATGCGAGAGCAAGATTGAAAACTCGTCATGCGGGATATTGGACGCCGCATTTTGGATATTATCGGCCCGGTAGTAATGGGCGTCATCGATACCGGCGAGATGAATACGCTGACCGTCTACTGTGACCGTCTCAGATTCATTGAGCAACATCCGTATTCCCATCTCTTCCAGAACGGGGACCATGCGGATCGTGTCGTGATTGCCTAGCACGCCATACACCGGCTTTTTGAGAAAGGAGCGCACCAAGACCACGCCTTCGAGGGCTGCTTCAAAGGGGCCGAATGTTTCTCCTCGGTAGTCGCCCGTTAGAACACAGAGGTCGTACTTAGCCCCACCGAGAACCTCAATCAAACGACGCATTGGACCTGGATTCATATCTGCGTGTAGGTCGCTGAGTTGAAGGATCGTGAATCCCTCAAAGCTCGGGGGCACGTCCTCCCGCTTGATATAGTTGTGCCGTATCGCGATCCGTTCCGCGTTCTTCTGCCCGCGCCAATACAGCCCTGTCAGCTTGAGGAGTGCTCGAATACCAGAACGCACCGAATACCAGTTCTCCGGATGAAAAAAATTGATGCCCTGGCCAAATATCTGAGCCTCATGATCGCTCTCGATTCCGAGCCGCTGCCGTGCGTGCACTCGCCCAAGGCGTTCCTCCAACCGTGCAAGAATGTCTTGCTGCGTCAGTGGCCGTACTTGTGACACCCGGTTGCCCCCGTTCTCACAGTCGATCAGAAGTCATAAAGTTTCGACAAAACCAGATCATGGGGTGCCCAAGACCCTTCGGTCAGCCGATGATGAATTAGTTACAGCTTGAACTAACATAAACATGTAGGGACTCAACGCACGGATCAAGACAGATTTCAGTCGTATGACGATGATCTCATAGAATGGGTGGCCAGCCATCTGGCCTCCGGGCAGGACTCCCGATCGCACCCTGGCCACGTTAGTCTACTCAATTGGATGAATTGCAGACTCACGAAATGAGGTCGTGCTGCGCAACCAGCTATCCTGTGGTTCGCATAACCCAAGAGCAGGCAAGTGGACGATATCTTTGAATGAAAAAGTCGATGGAGGGACGTGATGACACTTCGCGAGTTCGGAATCTGAGCCCGGGCGGGGTGTTTCTCGAGACGCGAAGGCCAAGGGTCGTTGGGGTAAAGACACAGGTTGAATGGTTGAATTTCTGGTCCAGGAGGGACAGATTAGGACCGACGCCGTCGTGCGCCATGTACATCCCGGTCGTGGCGTGGACTTGAAATTTATTGCGATGAGGGAAGGAGATCGTCCGCATCTGGCCGCCTTATTGAACAGGCTCCGCCGTTCGGACCTGACTTCTGGATTGCGAACGGGCAAACGAGCGCCCTCCACAGCAATTACACCCGACCTTGAATTTCCCTTGTACAGGATTTTTTCATGTAAAGACAGCTTGCCGAATTTGAACAAGACTGAGGCTGCCTTGATTCAAAGAAACTATCCAGTGGCGTCAGGCACATTGGTTTCCAATCGAAGCAACTATTCCATATAAATTAATAAACTAGATAAGTATGTATATACTAGTTAACTAAACGATTTAGGAATTACTTTGCACTCCGACCGAGCTCCACATTCTCTTTCTTAGCTTGACACTAGCCTGGATATAAATCGAAGCGTGGCCAGACTAGCAACAATGTCACAATGTCTGGGT
>DATDHE010000486.1:0-8556 GCA_036521695.1 Candidatus Acidiferrum sp.
AATTTCTCCTGTGTAACGTCTTCGTGAGCAATGAGGTCACCAATCTCGCGGACGAAATCGTCCACGCTTCGGCCCATCTTCTGCAGGATCCCTTGCAGCTCTTGCTGATCTGATGCGGGTTGAAGCGCTTTCAGTTCTGGAATGCGTTCGGCCAGTTGGGCCTCGCTCAGGTCAAGGTATGGATGCGCATTCGCGTAATAAGCTTGCTGGCTAAAAGCTTCTGGACTTACACTCTTCGCGCCCGGCTCTAGTGATAGCGTCTCATCCTCGACCCTGCCAGGTTTATCAGACCCAGCCGTAAACTCCCCTGCGCGCCCGTGCAGCGAGTAATACCCCTGCCGAGTGCGCGCTGTCAGGCCCGGTTTTGCAACATGAACTTCCAGTTGGTGATATTCGTTGGGTCGATCTGTAGTGGTTGGATCGAAAGAGATTTCGTAGTAAGCCCGCACATCAGCAATGCATTGTTGTAGCTGCTCAGCGATGTCGCCGCTGGCGTTTAGTGCCAGACCCCCGCTCTGTGTCGCAATTACCGCTAGCGCCAAATCGCCCATCTGGACTTTGCTCGGCTCGCTGACTCCTGTGAGGTTGGCCTTCCAGTAAGAGGCATCGACGCTGTACAGCGTGATCCGGGCTTCCCGGAGCTGTGTCGACGTGTCAACTATGCTTCCGAAGACCTGCTGTTCTATGCTAGCGTCGAGCATGTTCGTCGAGCCTAAAATAGGCAACCCTGCGGGACAGATCCAAATGACGATCTTGCGGCCCGCCCTCGGGCCCTCGCGCGTCACGAGTTGCCCTATCCCTAGAAGGGTCAACTGGGAGCGTTCGTCCGCCCCGCGATCCGTGGTGCCGTGAATACTGGGGAGAGAAATCGTGTAGTGATCCAGTGCGGTGCTGATTGCGTTTCCGTCTTGTGAAGGGTCCCCCTGAAAGTGGATTCCCTGGTTTGTAAGAATTGCGATCGCGGTAGGCTGGGCAAGATGACCTCCGTTGGTCGTCAGGAATCTGTCGATCCCTTCGCGGGCTACCGCCACTTCTTGGGAGCCGATGTTCACGGCATCGATAAGAAGAACCACTTCCGAAGGGACCTGCCGCCCGTCGACAGCCTCGAACGAAGTGATCGTCTGCGGAACTCTGTTATCCAAAATGGTGAAGTCTTGCTGTTGAAGACCGCTCACCGGCGGCCCGGACGCCGGACTGACCACCACGTCAAGATAGATCCTGTCTCCCGGGTGGGCTGCCGAATGATTCTGCCGAGCTGAAAGTTGAGGCGTGCACAGCAAAGGCACCATAAGAAAAAGGCCGAAACGCGAATCGATGAACATGCGTTCTCCCTTTCCAGCCAAAATTTGACGGTGCACCGGCTCACATACTTGGACTAAGCGAGCGTTTACTTATATTCGACGCGATTTACTCTTGACTTTGGTACATGTGCCACAATCTGAGAACTGCTTTGGAGGCATCTGAATAATTCGCATTGAACGAAATACCTGATATGTAACCCACTTCACCCGGCTTCTTGTACCGGCTCTGGTTGCGCGCTTGCGTGGATTTATCAGCCCACCGACAGTTCCCAGGTTCATAGTTTCCCAAGGGGTTGATTCGGTCAAGAGTCAGCTCCCTACACGGTCGCGGTCCAATGTCAGCCAAAAAGTTTCGACGGTCCTCCACCCAACGCAGACAAACGTATATCCCGCGGCCGCCATAGTCATCGTACGATATGCTGCTGGGATAGTGACACCGCATGAGCATGGCGTTGTATGACATGCGCGTCAGCCTGTCCAGAGGGTCCCGTCTCACACATCCACAACTCTTGGATTGGCCGTGCAAGAGAGCTTGACCGCGAACCTTTTTCTTAATGGTGATTGGTTTAACTATAGTTCTAGTACTGGATGTTGGGTCTGTGGCACCGAATGTCGCGGGTTCAATCCCCGTCTCCCACCCCAACCTTCCTTGTTTTCCCGGACTCCAGTAGTCTAAAAGCCTTTCGGACTGACACTCTTGGTAAGAGGCAACTCGCTCCACCGATGATCTTGATTCAATGTGGTGCCATATTGTTCGACATGGATGGCGTGCTGGTGGATTCCACGCCCGCGGTCGCGCGCGTTTGGACCAGCTGGGCGTTAGAACACGGTTTGGTTCCCGACGAAGTCGTACGCAAAGCACATGGCAGGCCGAGCTTCGCTACGATCATCGAATTGCTTCCGCACGGCGATCACGACGCCGAAAACCGCGAAGTCGAATGCCGGGAAATTGAGGACATCGCGGATGTTGTGGCACTCCCTGGAGCCTTGGACCTCTTACAAGCCATTCCAAAAGCGCGCTGGGCCATTGTGACATCCGCGAGTCGACGGCTGGCAGAGGTGCGTTTGCGCGCAGCGGGATTGCCAGTCCCTAGACATCTCGTTACCGCCACTGATCTCCAGCGTGGCAAGCCCTTCCCCGATCCCTACTTGAAAGGCGCCCGGATATTGGGAATTGCCTCGGGCGCTTGCGTTGTTGTGGAAGACGCAGCTTCGGGAGTTCGTTCGGGCAAAGCGGCGGGCGCACGCGTACTCGGATTGCTCACCACCTCGACAGAGGAAGCGCTTTCAAGTGCAGGAGCAGATTGGATTGCGGAGAATTTAAGCGCTCTTTCTCTCGACCCCCAAGGGCAAACTGCCGGCCTCACGTTTCGTCTGCAAGAGAAGAAGTAGCGCGAGGCCGCGACAAAAGAGATACAATTCTGCCTTTCGCCGAGTGGGCTAATTCAATTTTAGGGGGGGAATATCGCGATGAGCATTTCGAAGTGCTGCAAGTTTCTTCTAACATGGGCTATGTTTTTGACTGCGCTGCCTCTCGGCTTGCAGGCTCAGGATAAGGACGCAAAACCCGCTGACAAGCCGGCAGACGCAGCAGCTGCAGCGGCGCCCGCGCCGAAGGAAGAATCTTCCATTACGGACCACTCGATCAAAATCGGCTCGCAAACGATTCCCTACAAAGCGACAGCGGCAACCATTCTTCTTAAAAACGAAAAGGACGAGCCCATCGCGCTGCTCTATTCGACGGCCTACACGCGCAGCGACGTGAAAGATCCAAGCACGCGCCCGATTGCATTCGTCTATAACGGCGGCCCGGGCTCTGCGTCCGTGTGGCTGCACATGGGCTCATTCTCGCCAAAGCGCGTCGTGACCGTGAATGCAGATGCGACACCACCCGCGCCATACAAGCTGGTGGACAACGTGAATTGCCTGCTCGACAAAACGGACTTGGTCTTCGTCGACCCCGTAGGCACGGGCTTCAGTCACGCCGTGGGCAAAGCGCAGGATAAGGATTTTTGGGGCGTTGATCAGGACGTGAAGTCGCTCGCGCAATTCATCAATACCTATGTGAGCCGCAACAACCGCTGGAACTCACCCAAGTTTTTGATTGGCGAAAGCTACGGCACATTTCGTTCGGCGGCGCTTTCGAACTACCTGCAATCGCACGACGGCATGGACTTCAACGGCATCGTCCTGATTTCTTCCGTGCTGGACCTGGGAACGATTTCCTTCAATCCCGGCGAGGATATGCCTTACGTTTTTTATCTGCCCAGCTACGCGGCGACGGCGTGGTATCACAAGATGCTCAAAGACCGCCCGGACAATCTGCCCGCGTTTCTCGAGGAAGTGCGAAACTTTGCGCAAACGGGATATCTGAACGCTCTAGTGAAAGGAGCGAAGCTGGGCGCCGCGGAAAAATCTGAGGTGGCGAAGCAACTTTCCCGCTACACCGGCCTGAGCGAAGACTACCTCATCAAAGCCGATCTCCGCGTGAACCTTCCACAGTTCATGAAAGAGTTGCAGCGCAGCCGCGGCTTGACCACCGGCCGGCTCGACGCCCGCTTCTCCGGTTATAGCTACGATCTGCTCGGCGAATACGCCGAGTACGATCCGCAGGACACCTCCATCACCGGGCCTTTCACGGCGGTCTTCAATGCCTATGTTCGCGAAGAGCTGAAGTTCGGTCAGGACAAGGTCTACCATACCGGCTCCGACGAAGCCGGTAACAATTGGGACTGGAAACATCGCAGCGGCGACAATTTTGGCTTTCCCGGCTCGCCGAATGTCGAGGGCGATCTGATCCAGGCCATGCTTACGAATCCGCATTTACAAATCGAAGTCGAGAATGGGATGTACGATTTGGCCACGCCGTTCTACGCCACGGAATTTACGATGGAGCATCTGGGCCTTCCGGAAAAGCTGCAGAAAAATATCCACCTGCAGTACTACGACGCGGGCCATATGATGTATCTGCGCGACGAGGACCTCACCAAACTCAAGGCAAACATTGCCAGCTTTATCGACAGCGCTTCGAAATAGTGTCCATCGCAAATTAATCTCCGCGCACCTGCCCGGCGAGAATAGCTCCGCGCATCATTCGCGAACGGGAACGCTGCCCGGTTGTGGCCGGCGCCGCGCAGCGCGGCTATTCTTGCGGTGTTGAAGCGTGGGTTGTTTTCCTCCCTTCCAATAACTTTTAGGCACCCCTGCTGAGAGTTACATGCCGCGCCAAATGGTCTTTCACAGACAGTCGCTGATGTCGTTACTCGCTTGACCTATCCCTTTTCCTCAGGTGACCTGGTTCAAGAACTATGGGAACTCCAACACAAGTGGCACCGGCACAACTATCACCCACGCAGCGCAAGTTTGATACGGCACAGCTCATCGCCCGCCATGTTGAAGGCTCGTGACCATGTGAGTGACCTGATTTTTTCACCGGGTCGCGCGCCGCAAATTGAGATCAGCGGGCAGCTCGTCGAGCTGCAGTTCAAAGGGATCGAGCGCCTGACCCCGCAGGATACCCAGTGGTTCGCCGATGACCTGATGGAGAAGAACGAACATGCAATCGGGAAGCTGGAGCGCGATGGATCCGCCGATTTGTCCTACGGCGTCTCCGGCGTGGGCAGGTTTCGCGTAAATATTTTTCGCCAGCGCGGAAGCATCGCGATCGTTATGCGCGTAATCCCCGACGCGATTCCGGGATTTGAAGAGCTGCACCTGCCGCCGCAGTTGAAAAAGATCGTGCAGATGAAGAACGGCATTGTCTTGGTGACCGGACCGACGGGGTCGGGGAAATCTTCCACCTAGCCGCGATCATCGACATGATGAACACGGAAAAGGCCCATCACATCCTGACGATCGACGACCCCATCGAGTTTCTGCATAAACACAAGAAAGCCACCATCCACCAGCGGGAACACCACAGCGACACGCCGACATTTGCTCTCGCTCTACGCGGTGCTCTTTCGCCAGGCCCCCAAGGTCATTCTGGTTGGCGAGATGCGCGACCGCGAAACAATTGAAATCGCTTTGGAGGCCGCGGAAACTGGCCACCTCGTGATGTCTACCCTGCACACCATTGACGCCGCGAAGACCATCGAACGCATCGTCGGCGCTTTTTCTCTCGCGGACCAGTTAGCCATACGCAATCGGTTTTCAAAGGCGTTCCGCTGCATCGTTTCTCAGCGTCTTCTCCCTCGAAAAGACGGCCAAGGCAGGATTGCGGCGATTGAAATCCTCAAGTCCACCATGCGCACGCGGGATTACGTCGAAAAAGGAGAGGCAGAAGGAAAGTCCTTGCTCGATGCGATGCGCGACGGCGACACAGAAGGAATGCAGTGCTTTGACGGAGAAATTGACGGGCTCATTCGTAGTGGCGTCGTGGACTTTGAAACGGGCCTCGCCTTTTCCTCAAACGCAGGAAACCTGAGGCTTGAGCTTGCGGATTTCACGGAATCGCGTGCCGGCGGCCCATCCCTGATCGCGCCTGCGGAAAACGTCGAAATGGAAATCGAGCGCTGATTGCGCTCTCAATAAGCTAAAATCCCTGCACGATGATTATGGAACGGTTCCGCGTCCGGGCATTCAGGAATCGATCTGCGTCGGAATCCCTTTTCTCTAAATGAATCCACTCGGAAGCCAATCGGATACCCACTTCTGGCCGTCGGCCGAAATTGCGCTCGTGCTTACACTCCTCTTCGCGCTGCTGGCTCTGTGGAAACCAACCATCGGCAGCCGTATCCTTCAAAAAGTAGAGCAAGCTCTCTCGCGTTTTGCCGAGCACAAGAAACTTGCTGTATGCGTTATGTTTCTCGGTGTTGTGGTCATCCGTCTCGCGCTTTTGCCGCTATTGCCGGTGCCCTTCCCCGGGATTCACGACGAATTCAGTTATCTGCTGATGGCGGATACTTTTGCTCACGGCCGTCTAGCTAATCCGACTCACCCAATGTGGATGAGCTTCGAAACGTTTCACGTGAATTGGCTTCCTACCTACTCCTCGATGTATCCCCCCGCTCAGGGTTTCGCGATGGCCATCGGGCAACTGCTGGGGAATCCGTGGATCGGCGTGCTGCTGAGCGACGCCGCCATGTGCGCCGCGATTTTGTGGATGCTGCAAGCATGGATGCCTGCGCGATGGGCGCTGTTGGGCGGTGTACTTGCTGCGCTGAATTTGGGAATTGCCAGCTACTGGATGAACAGCTACTGGGGCGGTGCAGTGGCAGGCATCGGCGGAGCGCTTGTCTTGGGGGCGCTGGCGCGCATCGCGCGGCGCCCTAGTGTGAGCAATGCCCTGCTCCTTGGGCTGGGTGTTGCCATACTCGCGAACAGCCGTCCTTATGAAGGATTTCTCTTCTGTGTTCCAGCGGGGTTGTGGCTCTTCTGGTGGCTAATCGGAAAGACAAAGCCCCGCACTACAGCCGGAGTCCGCATTCGAATCGTCTTCCTGCCGCTCTCCGCCGTTCTGGTTTTTGCTCTGGCGTTCATCGGCTACTACAACTGGCGCTTGACGGGAAATGCGTTCCTCATGCCGCATGTTCTGAACACCCGCACATATCATTCGACTCCGCTGTTTCTGTGGGAGCACCTCAAGCCCGAGCTTACTTACCACAACCAGCAATTCGAAGATTTCTATAACGGCTGGGAACGCGAAGACTATCAAACCACTTGGAAGGACGCAGTGAACGTCACGGCGGAAAAAGTAGCGAGGATGGGCGTTGAATTTTTCTGGCCGGCCATGCTGTTCCTGCTGCCCGCACTCCCGTTTGCGTTTCGAGACCACAAGATGCGCCTGCTCGCGACTACATTTTTCGTGTGCCTCGCAGGAGTCTTCGCCGTGACTTGGTCGGCGCCACACTATGCCGCGCCTCTAACTTGCATCATCTATGCGCTGTTGGCGCAGGCCGTGCGCCATTTGCGCACCATGAAATGGAAGGCGCGCCCGGTTGGCGTAGCACTGTCTCGCGCGCTCGTGGTGCTGCTCGTACTAAGCACGAGCGTTAGCATCGCGCGCCGTTCCTGCGATCCACTGTGGTGGACCTGCACCGGTGATCCGAGCCGTGTCGCCGTAATTAAACAGCTTATGGATACTCCCGGTAAGCACCTGGTCGTGGTGCGCTATTCCGATGATCACAACATCCACGACGAATGGGTCTACAACGGCGCCGACATCGACGGCTCAAAAATCATCTGGGCTCGCGAGCTCGATCCCGAACAAAACGCCAAACTTTTCTCCTACTTTAAAGACCGCCATATCTGGCTAGTCGAACCCGACGTCGACAACACCGAAATCAAACCGTACACTCCGCCGCCTGACTCCGAGCAGTAAGGTCGCCAACGCTTCGAGTCGTTCCGTGGCTTTCTGCGCTTCCGCTAGGTGTCTTTACAGCGTCCTTGAATTTGATCAGGAAAAAACGGCTAACTTTATGTTCGCCGGGAGTAACAATCGTCCACTGCTTGGCCGCGTCGAGCCAGAGGAGGTCACCAGCAGCGTCATAGAAGGTTCTCCGGGCCTTTGCACCTGCAGTTCTGACTTGTCCCCTACAATCAGCAACTGCGCAGGCCGCGAACCCGTCTCGCTATAGTTTTCCATTAAAGCCATGGAGAAGGAAGTCATAAGAATCTCATCCGTCTCAAACAGCCTTGTCTGGCGCATTGCTTGGGCAAGGGCAATGATCGGAGAGTTTGGGGGAAGCTTGCTGAAGTCGGAAGAACAGCCAGCGAGGGGGCCATCGATCACTTTTTCACAGAGGTTGTGCGGCTCACCCTGCGGTTTGAGCACCTCAATCGTGACATTGCGGAAGGGTTTGTCGTTAAGATTGCGTGCAACGTGGGCAAAGCCACCGCGCGTGAAGTGTGTTTCTCCGTCTTTCAGAGTGAGATGCATCTCCGGCTTGTCGACGACCGCATTGATCACCTCCGAGTCGCCGAGCGCGATATAGACGTAGTCGTGATCGTGTTGGTGGAGTTGCGTCTCACCGTGAGGAGGAACTTCAACGTAGTAGGTACGCACATATTCATTGTCGATCTTGAGATGGTGATGCGGCTCGCCCGGAATGGGGGAGCGGTAGCGTACTCCTGAGGTTGGGCGGTTCGCAAAGTGTGAAAGGATTCTCCTCTGCTGCGTCCAAGCGGATCCGCGACCTCAAACCAATTTGGTAACCAAAAGCAGTAACCGGCCAGGCATCTCACTGCGCTTTTCTAACGAAACGCCACCATTAGATTGTTGAGGCCGAATTCGAAGCGGTGATGCACAAACTTC
>DATDHE010000487.1:0-3360 GCA_036521695.1 Candidatus Acidiferrum sp.
CAAGGATGATGAGCAGATCGTAGGACTTCAGCGTGAAATTGTTCGCCGCGTTTCGAGCCTGCCGGGCGTGGAGTCGGCGGGATTGACCAGCATGCTCCCAGCGCAATGCACCTGCGCTACAGACGATATCCAGGTCGAAGGAAGGCCGTTCCAAGGCCAACACAACGAGGTGGTTGAACGCCACGTGAGCCCGGAATATCTGTCTGCGCTCAAGGCGAAACTTTTGCGTGGCCGGCTGTTCAGCGATGCCGACGCCGCCGGCAGGCCCGGCGTGACGGTGATCAGTGAAACACTGGCCCGGAGGTTTTTCCCGGGCGAAAACCCACTTGGCCACCGGATCACCAATGAGGAGGGCGGAAAGCCGTCGGCGTGGGAGATTGTTGGTGTGGCGGAAGACGTTCGCGAGGGACCGTTGGACGCCGAGACCTGGCCCGCAGAGTATTTTCCCATCGAGCAGACCGGGGACCACGATTTCAGCGTGGCGGTGCGCACGCGACAAGAGGCCGATGCGCTTCTGCCGGAACTGGTGCGCACTTTGCATCAGATTGATCCAAACCTCGGGATTTCCGATGAAATGACAATGAAGGAGCAGATTGAAAGCACGCAAACGGCACTCTTGCACGAATTTTCGGCATGGTTGGTGGGCGGTTTCGCAGCGATGGCCCTGATTCTGGGCGTTTTTGGAGTGTATGCGGTGATCGCCTACTCCGTTAGTCAGCGGACGCGAGAGATTGGCATTCGCATGGCGCTGGGAGCCGAACGGAATTCAGTGTATAGGCTCGTAATGCAGGAGGCAGTACGTTTGACAGGCGCGGGACTGGCCATCGGGCTGGTCTGCGCGGTGGCAGCATCTCTACTGGCACGCGGCCTGTTGTTCGGCGTGGAGGCATGGGATCTGACGACGCTGGTTTGCGTAGTGGTATTGCTGGTGTTGGCATCGCTGGCGGCTAGTTTTCTGCCGGCCCGGCGCGCAGCATCCGTGAATCCAATGGATGCGTTACGATCTGAGTAGCAATGTGACAGTTTGCTCATTTTCATTTCTAAGGAATAGCCAAGGTAGGGGACAGCACTCTAGCCGCATCGGCTAGGCTCCGGGCGAGTCACGGGCAATCCTGAAGTTATCGGGCGAGCTTTCTCAGTTTCTTGTTTGGCGAAAAGCCAGTAGCTATCGTCTGTACTATCCAGTTGTGAGGCTGGGCCTGCAGGCTCCGCACGCTCGGACCAGAGGCGCCATTCGTTGACGGGGTATTACGCATTGAGGGGATTTTGCCACACCCTACTCGGTGCGGGCCGGGCGTGACAAGGCACCGCCGGGCGGACCTGCCCCATGATAAAAAAGCCCGAAACTGTAGACGGTTTTGTAGCTACCCCGAGCACCCGGACCGGGCCGGGAGCCAATGGCTATCAGCGGTTTGAATCGTAGATCGCTGCCCGGTCCATCGCGGGCTTGAGGGTCAGCGCGGTTACTCCTATTGCAATCCCGAGGAACGCGATCAGCGCGGCTAGGATCGTGTGCCCTTCGGCCATCCATACCGCCATACTTATTGCCAGCGCGCCATTCGCCAGCCCGAACGCGCGAAGCCAGGGCGCGAACTTTCGCGCCTCGCTACGAAGGAATTCTCTGTCCATACTGCCCGCAAAGAGCAAAACCGCGGCCATGATTGTTTGAATCGTGCAGCAGAATAAGATCAGGAAGAACAGCGCCAGGCTCCACGTTCCGCTTGTCACGTTTTTGAACCGCCAGGCCAGATACACGAGCAATGCGCAGCGCAAACAGATCTTGATGTGCAGAATTTCCCAAAGCCGGTATGGTTTGGGGCCCACCGATCCGAAAAGCTTCCGCACCAAGGCGGGCGGCTCTTCGGGTTTCGCGGTCTTTACTGAGTCCAAATCGCGGGCAGGAGCTTGGTCGCTGCCCTTCGAGGCCAGCGATCGCTTGCCGGACGCAGAATCATCCCTTAGTTCCTCCAGCGCCGGCTTGATATCATCTATGTGCTGCGGGCGGCGGTCACGATCCTTCCGCAGGCAGCGTAGGATGATCTTCTCGAGCTCAGCCGGCAGATTCGGCACGAGGCCGCCAGGTGGTGGCGGCTCCTTCTGCAGAATTGCCGAAATTGTGGACATTTTGGTTGCGCCTTCAAATGGCCGGCGGCCGGTGACCATTTCGTAGAGAACCGAGCCAAAAGAAAAAATATCGGAACGCGCATCCACCTTCCTGCCCTCGGCCTGCTCGGGTGACATGTAGGCGACGGTGCCGACGATCGAGCCTTCTTCCGTCAGCGGGGCGTCCTCAGCGGTTATCGTCGCCGTGGCGGCCTCGGAATCGACAGTCTTCTCGGTCAGCTTGGCCAGGCCGAAATCCAGCAATTTTGCGCGGCCGTCCTCGTCGATAATAATGTTGGCCGGCTTGAGATCGCGGTGCACGATTCCGGCCGAGTGCGCGCGGGCCAGGGCGTCGGCGATCTGGATGGAATACTTCAGTGTGTCTATCAAGGGTAGGTCGTTCTTGCCGATCAACTGGTGGAGCGTCTTGCCCGCCACGAACTCCATGGCAATGAAATCCGTGTCCCCAGATGAGCTGATGTCGTATATGTGGATGATGTTGGGGTGATTCAAAGCCGATGCGGCCTTGGCTTCCTGCACGAAGCGACGCTGGCGCTCGGGACTGGTGGTAGCCTCAGAGCGCAGGATTTTGATGGCTACGGGCCGGTCGAGATGAGTATCCAAGGCCCGGTAGACCACCCCCATGCCGCCCTCGCCGAGTTTTGCTTCAATCCGATAGTGGCCCAGCGCCTGGCCGATCATGGGGTCCATATTAGGACCTCGTTCTCATGTTAGGACCTCACTCACGAGCGAGTCAACGGAGACAGAGAGAGTTTACGGCCATTAGAGACGGAACTAGCGTGGGCTTTCTTCATGCGCGGGAAACGATGAAAGTCGATCGCAAGAAGCAGCCGGATGTCAACTCGCTGTGGCCGAATCCCTGGCTTTTGATCGCATTGCATTCGCTTAATGCCACAGCTACTGCCTTTTGATGGGCAGTTTCGAGTACGAGACCGCGAATGTTCCAGAAGACGTCCCAGCCTGCTTCGCAGAACAGTATAGGCGTTGACCCTTGTTCTACCTGAGCGAAACGAAGTGCTCTTGCCCGGATAACGGGCAACTCTTCCGTATTGGCATTAGGGAAGGATTGCCGACAATTGTGTGCCACGAGCACGAAAGGAGGGGATGCTGAGTAGTGCGCAACTGCTTGACTGATGAGGGTAGGCCCCTCGGAACCGGTTTACAGGAACAGGTTCCAAACCACCTTCGGCGGCTGTAGCCAAAAGCTATGGTCGTGAACGCGGAAGGAAAAGGCCT
>DATDHE010000488.1:0-12227 GCA_036521695.1 Candidatus Acidiferrum sp.
GGTCTAGGTGCGGCCTATCTGTTGCCGGCCCTTTCGTCTGCCGGTGCCTCACTAGCCTCACCATGCTTCCGTTTCCACACCCCGCTCATCGAACCGGACGTGCGGATTTGCCGCATCCGGCTCTCGGAGAAGACGCACGCAATCGCCATAGCCATTGCCTGTGACGCCGTCTGCAACTTCTGAAAACAAATCGGGAGTTGTCAGGCTGATCGCCAATCTCCCGTTCCTTCGTTGCTTCTGGCGTCTGCCTTCAACTGAGGCCCCTTCCCTCCGCCGGAGTTACCCGGCTTCGTCGGTACTACGAGCCTCTCCGCCATCCCATACGGCCCGGCCTTTCTCTCACGAGCTGCCAGTTGATCCACACCGCGATCACCGCTGGGACTTCCCGTGTTGCGCATGGTCCACTTTGCCTGCATGCCGTCGCCAATACCCCGGCAGGTTTAATGGAATTTGTTCGCTCGTTCGATTCCATCAACTTCGGCCTTCCCCGTAACCGGGGCGGGTCGGCTCCTGCATTACGCTTTTCGAGGCCTGCTCAGCGTTTACTCACGTTACGGCCTGCATGCTCGCCGAGTCGCCAATGCGACCTTCTACACCGAAGGCTTCAGCAGCTTCGTTGCCTCCGCCACTGCTTCGATTGCTACCGGGTGGAGCGAACCAGTTCCCGGGCGGGTTACTCCCGCTGTGGACCATCACCTTTCACGGCGCACCCGGTTACGCGTGCTAATCAGGCTCTATGTCAATCCAGCCCAAACGATTATTCTGAAGTGTGACTGAAAATCCAGACACACCCCCGAAGACCCCGCATCGGAAAGGCTCTCTCCGATTCTTCGTTCGATGGTTTCTTATCGGAGTGGCGCTTCTTTGGTCGCTTGCTGTGCTGATCCTTGTGGCTGCCCGGTGGATCGACCCACCGACCACCGCGGTGCACATGGAGCGTCGCTTGCTCGCATGGATTCACCACACGCCGTATCACGAACGATACGAATTTGTTCCGCTGAGCCAAATCTCGCCCGATTTCCAGCATGCGGTCATCGCCGCGGAAGACGCAGGCTTCTACCAGCATCATGGATTCGATTGGCATGCGATGCAAATCGCTGCTGAAGACGATATGGAAGGCGGCCGCATTCGCGGTGGGTCCACCCTTACGCAGCAACTGGTAAAAAACCTGTTCTTCGGAACCGGCCGCTCCATCCTCCGCAAGGGCGCCGAGTTCACACTTGTCCCGGTGGCCGAATTGGTCCTCGGCAAGCAGCGCATTCTGGAACTCTACCTCAACGTGGTCGAATGGGGCCCTGGCGTTTATGGTGCGCAGTCGGCGTGCCGTTACTACTACCGGACCTCAGCCCAGAGTATCGACCGGCAACGAGCGGCCCAACTCGCCGCAATTCTGCCGTTGCCCCTGAAGCGACGGCCCGATCACATGAATCACTATAGCGGACTCATCCTAGAGCGGATGCGCCAAATGGGTTGGTAATCGCGCATCAAATTGTTGAGAACTTTAGAACTTTGGAGGATTCGTACCGATAACTGGTGCATCACCGGACAGATGAGTGCGGGAATGAACTGATGCGTTGTCCTGCAGAATCATCGTGACATGGTCAACACTCCGCTACTGGATTGAGGCTCCTTTTGCCCTAGTTCCCCTTGCAAGCAACGCCAAATCGGATTCCTGGACCGTAAACTGCGAATAGCCGCAATCCAGGCACACCCTAAGCTTTGGGGGATGCCCAGACGCCGGGATTGTCTAGATTTTTGAAGCCGGAGAAGGAGAAATGGATGATTATCTCAGCAGCAAATTCCGCCTGATTGCCCGACCCGCATAATAAGCAAGACACAACCGCCTCCCAGGGAACCGACAACTCGTAGGAGTGGCCCCGACGGATTGAACACCCATGCGCATTCTGAGCAGCCGAAGCCTTGAAACCGCGGCTCTTCAATCCATATTCCATATAAGGATGCGGAGCGCGTCCATCTGGAGACGCCTCGCCAGATGTGAGTAGGTTGCAGTTTCAGGAATTGCTTCTCCTTGTTGGCCGGGTCGCCTTAGGTTTTCGCAGAATGGACCAGCGGAAAAAACGACCGTCGCATTCTTCGCATCGATAGGGTCGAATCAGTAGCCTGGCCAGGAGGGACTCAACAATTCCTCTCGTTCTTGATCTGCGGACTTGGGCACTCTGACAGTCGGGGCACCAGACCGACGCCGCAGCATTCTTCAAGGAAGGCAGAAATGAGAACTCAGCTGCTAACCTCGATTTTCGGATCGATCCCACTCCTTACTCTCCTTGGTTACATACTCACGATTACTCACGAGATGGAGTTTCCTCTTCCATCAGGTAAGCCCCGCAAACGCCCATAGGGCAAGTCCTCTTTAGTAGCTGTTGCTGCAGTTGTAGCGAACAACTTCCTCCCAAAAAGCCCCAGTTCTACAGAAAACCGGCTAATCGATCTGATCAACGAATCCTATGGTTTTTTCTTGGCCAACGGTTTTGCTCCTCCCACTTTGGGGCTCAGCAGTGTTAAGGAGTCTTCAGCGTTGAACGGGAACTGGCGAACCGACTGTTGACCCGTACTGCTCAAAGTAACGTCCACGCGCCGGTTTTGGGCCAGTGTAACAATCTGAAGGTTGCTAAGAATCTTGTCTTTCTGTTCCTGGCTCAAGTTGGGATGTTGCTCGACCAGTTGTTTTACCTGATCTGGGGTCATGTTTTCTTCTTCTCCAAACGCTTTGGTTTGAAGACTTGCTTCCGGAATGCCAAGCCCGACGAGGAATTGTTTCGTGATCGCCACCCGGCGTTCGGATAGAGCTTGATTGAATTCCGGCGTGCCACGGTGATCCGCATGGCCTTCAAGGACGAGATGGGCATCGGGCTTAAGTACGAGATATTCCTTGAAGTCGTTGGCCAGCGAAGTGAGTGTCTTTTGCTGACTCTCGACCAAGCCCACATTTGGCCTTCCAGGTGAAGGCAGGGCCGTCGGGAAATAGACGCTGCGAATGGCCAGCCGGGCTTCTACTGCGGGTGGCGGAGGCGCTTCGATGCTGAATTGGCCTCGGCAGTCCGCTGTGCCGCCGCGTCCATCATTGACGGTTCCCGTTACCGTGTAACTCCCAGCCGTCAAACCAGTGGTGTCCACCTGAATGTCCGCTCCCGATCCTGTGACTTGGCCACCGCTCGATTGCCATGCATAAGTCAAAGGATCGTTATCCGGGTCGCTCGCACTGGCGGTGACATGCACACGGTCGCCAGGATGAACTGAGCTCGGATCCACGGAGCAGCTCATAGTAGGCGGACGATTGGGCCGAGGCTCCACTTTGATATCCGCCGTGCAGCTCGTCGTACCGCCGCGCCCGTCGTCCACTCGGGCTGTAACTGTGTAGCCGCCTAATGCCAGGCCAGTGGAGTTCCAACGGACTTGTGAACCCGTACCTTCGATGGTGCCTCCTGTGGCTGTCCACGCATAAGTAAGAGGATCGTTGTCCGGGTCGCTGGCGTCCGCATGCACTGATACCGCATCGCCCGAGCCAGCGTAAACCGAGGACGGATTGGCAGAACAGGAAGCCACTGGTGGGCGATTGGGCGGTGGGGGCGGAGCGCCACCCCACCGGAAAACGATTCCGCTCTTCAACCGAAAACTGTTCTGATTGTTGTTGTTGCTGCAGAGTGCTAACTGGCAGCTATTGCCAAAGCGCGTGTAAAGATACTCGGCTTGGATGAGTCGTATGGCGAATTTCCTGCTCAGCACGACATCAAAGCCCCCGCCCACCGTCATGGCGAAAGCATTCTTGGAGTAAGAGACGCCGCTGCACGCCGTCCCGCTGTTGCAACTGAGACTGAGGCGATTCCCGCCGAAGTTCAGTTCGGCAAATGGTTGGATCTTGCTTTTGTTGCGATAGGTAAACCGCGGCCCGAACATATAGGTAAAGTCATTCCCGTTAAGTTTTGCAGCCAAGGCGGGAATGGATTCACCAAAATACTTGCAGCCACCCAAGTCAGCAGCTATGCCGACCACACTAGTCACATTGTAGGCGATTGTGCCCCCGCCACCAGCGCAGTTAAAACTCTCGCTAAAGCTCGCGCCCGGGGCCACCGGAGACGTTGGCGGAACCGTGAAGGAGGTAGGAGTGCGGATGTACATAAACGCCGGTGAAGTTTCTACTTTGGGGTAATCCTGGGCAAACGCCCTTGTACCAAACAATGAAACCGTTCCTAAGAGGACTGCAGCTCTGAGCTTCATGTCTCTTCTCCTAGCGGGTCACGGGTTGCTTGCCTGAATGCCAGTACACACTTTAAGTACTAATCGTTACCCAGTTTGCAGAGTCGTTCAGAAGGATCTTCTCCAATAAATTCTTCGAAGCGAACTTGTCATGGAAGCTACTAGTTACGGGAATTTCCGCGTTCATATCTACTGTCAAAAATAACAGGGGACCGCAAGACTCTTCTGTCCGCCGGGACGATGCCCCGGCCGGCCAACTTGGCTGCGAACGTCAACGGTAACTAGAACTATAGGCTGGCACTTCTGTGAAGTGAGGAGACCACAAAACGGATCGTCGTTTATCCGGTTGGGCGATGTAATGAGCTACAAGTGAGACGGCCAGAAAAGTATTGCTTTTTCTTTGCAGCGTACTTTTCCTTCTGTTCTTTTTAACCACGCCAAGCGTACGCGCGCAGAGTGCGCCGACTAATCCTCCGAAAGAACAATCTGCCGCCGCGCCAGCCGTCACGGCTGCGCCCTGGACGGGCGATTTTGACGCGATGCTACAGCGCCGCTTCATTCGCACACTTGTCGCCCATTCCAAGACGCAGTACTGCGTGATTAACGGCGTGCAGCACGGAAGCTCGTATGAATCCATGAAGGCGTTTGAAGAGCGGGTCAATCTTAAATAGCCGCAATAAGTGAAGTACACGCGGTTCCATGTTGTCCTCCGCCCCGTCCCGCGCGACCACATGCTGTCGCGGCTTTCGGAAGGTACAGGTAACCTCGCTGTCCGCACGTTGGTGATTACGCCCGAGCGTTCCAAGTTGGTTGATTTTTCGGATCCGCTGGTAATTGGGGTTAAGAAATTGTCGTGACCGGGCCGCACCCTCCTGCCCTCCATTCCGTCGACGATCTTTCAGGACAGGAAGTCTTTGTCCGCAAAAGTTCCAGCTATTGGGAGCGGCTCGATGCACTGCATGTTCGATTCAAAACTCAAGGCAAAGCGCAGATAAAGTTGCATCTGGCTCCGGAGAATCTCGAAGATGAAGATCTTTTGGAGATGCTCAATGCTGGGCAGGGGTTATCAGAACTTAGTCTGCTCTTAATACGCGATCAGGCTGCCTGCGCCCCCGAGCGAGAGTCTTTGGCTCTGCCCGCAGTGTGGACGGATTTTGCGTCTGTCTTCGGGCTGCCCAACTGTGTACGGCAGCAAATCCGACCAAAGGTTCGGCGGTCGCGCCCCGTATAGTAATCTCCCACTAGACAGCCGCCGTTCGTGATCCTCAACGTCCCCGTGCCATAGTGCATGTGCATCGTTCCCATAGCGTCTGCCAGCGGCTGGCTTTGATACTGGTAGACCAACGCAGCGCCTTCAGGGTCGTCCACTTGAATCACCGCGGTGCAACTGCGTGACATGGATGTGGGGGTGGTGAGATACACGACGATTTGCGTCCAACTCTGGAAGATATGAATGATCAGATTGTGTCGCGTCGCGTGGCCATCAAAAGAGGTAACCAGATAACCGCGCCAGCGTCCCGTGAGGTTCGGGACGCGAACCAGTCCCAATTTAAGCACAAAGTCGTTCCGCCATAGATACCTGTCGAAAAGGCCGTAGAGGGCGCCGTAGTAAGCCATACTGGAAGGAGCGTCCACCCACCACGGGACCGAGAAGTGGACGGCAGCAAGAAATTTCGACGAAGCCCACGCCAGAGCAATCGCCGACAACGCCAGCAGAAGAGGAACGATCCTCCTTTCGCTGGAGTCTGTGCTGTAGCCGTGCATACTTCACCTGCTCGGCCCTACAAAGCCGAACAGGTCCTTTTGGCCTGCTTGAATGCGCCTTCCACCCCAATTGCTGCTGGGAAGCGCCGGGTAGAGAAAATGGCCCTAGTGGTGGAGTGACTTCCTGCAGAATGGCCCGATGGTATTCCTAGTTTGAAGCAACTGCTGGACGGTAGCGCCTCTGTAACTCTTAGAATATCGACCCTCAAAGATGGTTGTATGGGTCATTCACAACTGATTCGTCGGGCATCGATGGCATCGCTTTCGGACGGATCGCCAAAAAGTGAAGCAACCGTAGGTAAACGAGCTTACCGGAAAAGTCCTCCCACGAGCAGCGAGGCAGATGTGTGCGGCCTTTGGAGAAGAGCTCGTCTATCGTGGCTACCTGATGAATCGCGTTGCAGATCTCGGCCGCGGCCCACAGATCGTATGGATCGTGAGTCTATTCGTGATTAGCGCTCTCTTCGGTTTCTCTCATTCCCAGCAAGGCCTCACCGGCATCATCGAGGAGGGTTCGGATGGGCTGATTTGGGATTGATGTATCTTGCCTATCGCCGCAACCTCGCCATTCCCATTGTCGCCCACGGAGTCTGCGATACCATCGACGTCGCCCTGCTCTTCTTAGGCAAGTATCCCGGCCTGTAGGCGCGCCCTGTTATCTCACAAGTGAAATCGACCCAGATCCCAGATGTGTGGAGTCGAGGTGTGACGCGACTCCAGAAACTTCTTGATTGGTAGCTTCACAGCAGATACTTTGCCCCTTATCTACCGTCACCCACCAGAACAAATGCTGCCCAATAGTAAGGATGGTGCCAAACGGACTCCTTGCTGCGCAAGAGGGTCAACTTCGCCTGGCGCAAGGCCGCGCTTTTTGACAATCCCCGGTTTAGGTTTTCGTAGAAGGCCTTCATCAGGGTTGAGGTGGAGGCATCGTTCACGTTCCAGAGGCTCACGGCTACATTGCGCGCACCGGCGTAGAAAAACGCACGAGTCAAACCCAGGATCCCTTCGCCATTCACGAGCTTGCCCAGGCCGGTGCTGCAGGCGGATAGCGTCACCAAGTCCGCATGCAGTTTCAGGCGCATGATCTCTCCCATCTGCAGCACACCATCTTCGGCGGACAGGGAGCCGCGCGAGAACAATATGCCGGAGCGCAAAGGGTGGATCTCATCGACGAATGCGTGACTTGCGAAATGAATGTAGCGGTAGTCCTCCAGGTTTTCGGTCTTCACGGTCTCTTCACGCGCCCACTCGCCGAGATAGACCTGGCGCTGATTTGGCGAGTAAAGCCTGCTGATACCGAGCACCTCCGCACGGGTGTAAGGGAGCCGCGAAAAAGAAAAACCGCGCTCCGCGTATTCCCCGGCTACCGTCGCGGCGGACTTTGACTCCGGCTCCTGAGAAGGGGCGCGCGTGGCCGGCACTCCGTTTTCTGCCGGCCCCGCTGGAACGTCGATGATGGGGTCGCCAAAGGCCAAAAGCGTCTTGGGGGGATGGTCTTCTTCGCGGTTCATCTCTTTCACTACCACGAGGGCTGAAGCCGACGGGCCGTAGACGATCGAGAACTTCTCCAGCAGATACACCGGGCCGTTTTCCCCAGACGCTCCGTGACGCGCTGGGAGGACCAACGTCTCAAAAGGCAAATAATCCAGAGCACCGTCAGGCACGATCACAAAACTGCGTGCTCCGACGAGCGCATTTTCCACGGGCTGAAGAAGAGACCTATACAATTTCCTGCCGGCAGGTGCTATCTCGGCCAGTGAAGCGACCAGCGTCAATGTTGAAATTTTCCCGGTCAACGCCTTTCGATAGGCGGAAACCTCATCTTCAATCTCCTTACGCGGAGGAAGGACGCCCACGCTCAACTTTTCCTTGGACACAGCCCAGACCAGGGAGCGCTTTTCACCGAGTAGGAATTCCACCAAGACGGATTGCTCGTCGAGCAAGTCTTTCTGCATGCTGCTGACGTTGACCGGCTCAGGATACTGAATACTTGCGTAACGCGGATTGCTGTGCCGGACTTCAAGATGAAAAGTTTCGAGATCATCCTCGGCTGAGGTGAGCTGCGCTTTGAGTTTCCTCTCTTCATCTGGGGCGATGTTTTCCTTCCATAGATTTTTTTGCACGGCGGAAATGTGTGCCAGTATCTCGTCCTCACGCTGGCGCTGTTCCGGCCTTAGTTCGTCCGGTATCCCACTGCGAGACATCGCCAAGATATCGAGAAACGCTCTGGCACGGCCAAGCTCGGCCATTTCCAGAGCCTCTGCTTCGCGATGCATGTCGTAAAGCAGATCGGCGGTTTCCGCATAAACCATCCGGCTGCGACCGGCGAAGCTGGCGCGGCCGATTTCGGTGTTTAGTGCAGTGGCGCGAAGAAGTTCGATGGCATGGATGGAATTCATGTAATGCGCGAGCGCCTCTTCGTTGCGGGCAAGGGCCCGATCAATATGGCCGATGCGCCTCTCGATGAGCCATTCTTCGTCAGAGTTTCCACCCGTCTGCCGAAGCTCGGCCAAAGCGCGGTCTTCCGAGGTCAGCGCCTCGTTCAGTTGCCCGAGAGATTCCTGGGCTTCTCCCAGGTTGGCAACAAGGAGCGGGTATCCCGCACTATTTGCTTTCTCAGCGATCGGTATGGCTTCTTGAAGAAGTTCGGAGGCTTTCTGGTATTCCCCAAGTCTCTGGTGGACCACGGCCAGACTGTCTAGGAGCTCGATTTGCGCTTGCGCGTTATCGGGATGACTCTCGCGGACTTGGTTCAAATATTTCAACGCAGGCTGGAAGCGCTCGCGTGCGATCTCCATGTCGCCCAGGAGCCGTAGGGAAGCTTCCGTAGCCACTTTGGAAGGATTGTTCACCAGTTCGCTGTGCTTCATTTCACGCCCAATGCGAAGTGACTCGAGCAGCGGAGCCTCGGCCTTGTCTGGATCTCCCAGGCGGATGTACAACTGGCCGACGTTCAACAGGGCCGTGAATTGCATGGGCTGATCGCCCAGCGTCCGCGCAACATCCAAACATTGATAGAGGTAGCTGATCGATTCTTCGTAGCGTCCCAGGTCGCCGAGCACGCCGGCAATATTGTTGAGTGCGCGCGAGAGCCCTTTTTGATTGTTCGTCTCACGCGCCAGCGCTGCCGTGTTTTGGAAGACCTCTAAAGCATCGGGCCTGCGTCCCTGGTCATAATAAGCGGAGCCGAGGTACAGCATTGCCACCAAAATCCGCTTTTTGTCGCCCATTTTCTGGCTGAGCTCAAGAGCTTGCTTGGCCGATTCTTCGGCGTCCTTGAATTGGCCTTTGGCATTCAACTGTTCATTGCATTTTTTGATTAACTGGTCTTCTTGCGCAGCAAGATCAGAAGAGGGAGGAGGCTGCGTTTGCGCGGGCGCTGGGGAGGCGCTCGGTTGCTGGATAGGTGGCTGTGCCGGAGTACGCAGAGAGCAGGAAAGGAAGAAAACACAAATCCACACAGACGAGGAAAGCCAATTTCTCGGGTCAGCTTTCATGTGCGACTCCGCGTTCTTAGGGCCTGCGGATTCTCAACCTGTACTCTGCCAAGAGGGACTCCGGGGGTGGTTCGGCCGTGAGTCTAATCCGATAGTCTCCCGGTTGCAATGCTTCCACGGGAAGGCTGACGGCCAGGGCCCCATAACTGTTGCGTTGCAAGTTGTCGAGGGCCGCAACTGTGCGATCGTCTGCAGTGTCCACCTGTAGACGAAAACTGTTGGATTTTCCCGCAGGCACCTCGACCCAAAGGACTAGGTGCTTTGCTCCTGAGGGAATACTTACTTCGTTCGGAGCGGTTTGCACATCACGTGTGGTTTGAAGCATCACGAGAGGCAGATTCGCTTCGGCTTGAATGCTGCTCGCTATTTGGTGCTCGAGCGCGGCACGAGCTGCCTGTTGAGCGCGCAGGTTTTCCGCGGACCGGCTGAGCTGCGCGCGCAATTTCGGCATTTGAGAGAAGTACAGCCAGCCGCTAAAGGCAGCGAGCACCAGCGCCGCGCATATGCTTACTCCGAACGCAGGAACAAGCCAGCCCCTCCAATTGGAGTCCCGTCTGATGCCTTCGACTCCTCCCGCCAGCAGGCCGCGGCGGGCGGCATCGCGCACACCCGCAACAAATCGCTCGGCGACTTGCAACTTTTCGAAACAATCATTGCAGCCAAAAAAGTGCTCTTCGAAAGCCTTGCGCTCCTCCTCTGCAAGCTGCTTGCGAACGTAACGCTCAATGATCTCTTCGTCTTCGATCTGGGGGTGCATCATAGCTAAGTGGTACTTCACCTCCTTTGTGTATCAATCTTTTTTGGTGCATTCGCTCGATCCAAGCGCCAGTAAAACTCCCGGAAGTGCTTCAGGGCCCGAGACTTGACCAATCGTACGCGTTCCGGAGCAATCCCCGCTCGCCGGGCAATCTCCTGGGTTGGCAACTCTTCGTAAAAGTGCATGCGCAGGAGGTCGCGCTCCCTGGGCTTCAATCGCACGATGGTGCGCTCAATAGCGTGTTGCACTTCCGAATCTAGAAATCGCTCTTCGTGAGAGGGAGTCGATAAGTCTGCCGCCTCGGGTTCCTTCGTTTTGCCTGCTAGTTTTCTCCGCTGAAAAAGTTCATGCAGGACATTGCGGGTTGTTCCCAGAATGAAAGAAGCCAAGGCATCGGGTGAGCGCAGGCTCTTCGCTCGAATAGCTTGCAACACGCGCAAGAAGGTCTCCGCGCGAACATCCTCGGCATCATGCGGCAATCGCGATTCGCGCAGTGCCAGGTAATAAACCTTCGCTGCATACTTTTCATAAAGCGCCGCCTCCGCGTCCGTCTGCCCATTCTGGATACTTGTGACGAGTTCAGCATCTCCCAGGGCGGACACCATCAACTCCGTGCTACTGGATTTTCTCTACGCTTTCTCAGCGGATTACGTGCGATTGTAACTCCGATAGCACATCCGGAACCGCACTGTTTAGCACTTCCATAGGTTATGGGTCACAGTAAACTGGCAGTCAGCCCTCATTTTCTTGATACATCCTCCAATCTTTTCACACTCCATCGCAGAAAAGGCAGCCTTCAAATCCAAACCCGGCAGTTTTCGTGGTTCCGCGGTTTGCGACAAAGAAGAAGCGCCGTGGAGATAAACGATGCGTGTGAGCCAGCAGCCTTCTCGCTTCCATTTCCCCAGGCTTCGCCATACCAGAACTCGGCGGGTGCAGTTTCGCTTTCGTTGGAACAGTGCGCTGTGCAGCGTTGGCACAGGAGGCCTTGCGCTGCTGGCCTTCCTCATCATCCTGAACTTGCGCGCCGCAGCCCAGGACACTCAGAGGGTCTCATCCGAGTCGAGCGGCTCTTCGAATGCTACTTCACTCAACGGCCCGGGAAATCTGTTCTTGACCGCCAACGTGATCGTGAACACTGGCGGCGGAGTCCCAGTGTCTGAGGTAGCCGCAGATTTCAGCGGAGACGGCAAACAAGACCTTGCGGTGACAAATACCGGTTGCAATACCTGCGGCCTCACCATCTTGCGCGGCAACGGGGATGGCACGTTCCAAGCGCCGCTTTTCACCGCGAACCTGGGCGGACCGTACTACGTGGCCGCAGGAGATTTCAACGGCGACGGGAAGCAGGACCTTGCGGTGATCGGGTTTGTGCCTACGAACTTGAATGCCGCGGCGGTCTTTATCCTCCTGGGCAATGGAGACGGAACTTTCACATTGAAGACGACACTTACGGGGATTTCCAATCCGCAGTCGCTGACGCTGGGAGATTTCAACGGAGACGGCAAACTGGATATGGCGGTGGTGGACCGCACGACGAACAGCGTAAGCGTGTTCCTGGGGAATGGCGACGGCACAATGCAGGCGGCGATTAATACTGCCGGTTTGGGGATTGGGGCCGCGACTTACATGGCGGCGGCGGACTTCAACAAAGACAACAAACTCGACCTAGTGCTTGCGGACCAGAACAGCAGCCAAGTCGTCGTGCTGCTGGGGAACGGAGACGGGCATTTTCAGGCGGCGCGCAGTATTCCGCTTAATTCCGGCGGTGGATTTGACGTGGCCGCGGGCGATTTCAATGGGGATGGCATTCCCGATATCGTGGCGAGCAGCCCGATCGCACAAGCGGTGATCATCCTGCTGGGAAAAGGCGATGGCAGTTTTCAGCCGGCAGTCAGCTATAGCGCTGGGCAGCTGGGAGGAGGCGCTACCAACCTTGCCGTAGGGGACTTCAACAAAGACGGAAAGCTGGACATCCTTACCTCGATTAA
>DATDHE010000489.1:0-7035 GCA_036521695.1 Candidatus Acidiferrum sp.
GCTCAACGAGATCAAAGATATACTGGTGAAGATGGGCCTCGCGCTGGGCATGAAGTTCGACGAGCACGGCCGCATCATCTGGCCGCCGCTCCCGAGCCAGACCGCCGCACCGACATCAGACGATACCGTCGGACTGTAAACGACAAGGGACTGATAAACGATGCGACATCTCAACTCTGGATCAAAACTCGGGAAGCAGCCGGCTCATCGCCGCGCGGTGCTGCGCGCACTGGTCACCAATCTGTTCGAACACGGGCGCATCACCACCACGCTGACGCGGGCCAAAGCTGCGCGTCCGGTGGCGGAAAAAATGATCACCCTCGGCAAGCGTGACACGCTGCAATCGCGCCGCCAGGCTGCTTCCTACATTATGCTGCCCGCGGTGACGCAGAAACTTTTCAGCGAGATCGCTCCCAAATTCTCCGACCGCGCCGGCGGCTACACCCGCATCATCCACGCCGGCAACCGTATCGGCGATAACGCCAAAGTTGCCATCCTCGAACTCGTCGGCTACGAATACAAAGCCAAGGAAAAGAAAGAAAAAACCAAGAGGGAAGAGCCCGCCGCAGTCAGCAGCTAGCTACTTTCCGTCGCAAAATAGCTGATTCTGAGCGAGAGAATCATCTATCAGAGGCTGCGTACCCTAGCTTGTATGTCGATTTCCGCCGCTCGACCCGTTTGGATTGCGAGCCAGTGCGACCACCGCTTTAGGCCCGTTGCAAAGCAAGATAGCCACCTATCTGGACGATATTGTCTGCGATCACTCCAAGACCAACCCATCGCTGCATTCCTTCAAAGCCTCGATACCGGCAGCGATTCAATCCATGACGACGTTTCAAGACGCTGATGCGGCCTTCGCATCCGGTCCGCCAGCGTTGCCCGGATCGGAACCAACGCGTTCTCTGCAGTTTTCGCCGCTCGCTGCTTTTGGTGCTCCGACTCGGCACCGCGACGCGCATCACCCCCATTTCCTGGATGGTTTTCTCATTCTTCAGACTGTAGAACCCCGTGTCCGCAGCGACCATTCGTGGTGCGCGCCCGAACCGACGCTGGTGTTGTTCGACCGCGGGAACCAGCAGTCGGGAGTCCTCTGGACGTTCGCCGAACACTTGGTAGTGCGTGATGATCTGGTTCTCGGCTTCCTGCACCTTAACCATGTTCCCGAACTCGTTTGGCTTATTAGCTTTCCCCTTGCGAATGATTTCGGTGTGCGGCTCGAAAAGACTCACGATCTTGTGCGGATGCTTGGTGATTCCACGAAACACGCGCGCCTTGGTTTGCCGCACCACCTGGCGCACACGCCCGGTCATCGTTTCCAGGATCTCCCGGAATCGTTTCAGCGGCGCTTGCCGGTGCCGAGGAAGACGCTGCATTTCTTCCAACACTCCTTCCGCTTGATGCACAATCTTTCGCGTTAAACTCACCACTTCCCGATATCGCTCGACACGCCGTTCCTCACCCTCCGGACCCTTCAGCCGCCCCGCCAGTGCGATCGCGATCACCTTCTTGTTCACACTCCGCATGCGGTTACGAATCCGCTTCTTCAGCCCAACCGCAGCCTTCTCTACCTTCTTCATGGTTCGCGTGAGCACGCGCGCTCCATCCCCTAATAAACTGCTGTCGGTCGGATAGTGAACATTCGTCTCGACCACCGTGGTGTCGACCCTCATCTTCCGCCCTTGCACCACGCCTCGCTCGCGTGCCAATTCCATCAACCGTTCGTGTAACTCGCTGATCACTTCTGGCCCGATGGCTTGCCCCAGTCGTGCCAGCGTCTTGGCATCCGGTACTTTCTCGTCCCCGATGCGGGTGAACGCGCGATAGACCAGGTTCGCTCGTACTTCTCGCTCCAGCGTGTCGTAGGTCCAGTTCCGCACGTGCTTCAAGATCAACAAGCGGAGAGCCACTTCCGCCGGTGTTTGCGTTCGTCCACGCGTACGGCTGTTCGGATGGCGCTTTCCTTGCGCATCGTACACACTCTCGACCAGCGCTGCGTCTTCCAGAAGTTGATCTACTTCTTTCATCCACGGTTCCCACAAATCTTCGATGTCTTTTGCAAGCCCGCTGTGCCACAAACTTGGTTGCCGATGTCGAAGTTGGATCACGCTGCCTCCTTAATTTCGTCAGACGCAGCATCAACACGAAAAGCTACACTTCAACACCGCACTAGAAACCGAAAGTCCATAGATACTGGCTACAACGTTTTAGTTTTGCGACGGAAAGTAGCTAGCCGCAAGCGAGCGCCTCAAAGACGCTCGCCGCAGGCAAGTCCACGGTTACGCTGATTTCGCCAACCGGCCCAATTCACGCATCTTTCGGTCATCCACCTCTACCGCCGCCGCCGCTACGTTTTCTTCCAGGTGTTTCACACTCGACGTCCCTGGAATGGGCAACATCACCGACGAACGCCACAACAGCCACGCCAGCGCCAACTGAGAAGTCGTAATCTTAAGCTCTTCCGCCGTTCGCGCCAGTTTGCCGCCCGGAGCCGCCAATTGACCGGCTCCTAATGGAAACCATGGAATAAAGCCGATACTTTCCCGTTCGCAATATTCCAGGACGTCCTCCGCCGTCCGGTCCGCCAGGCTGTAGCGGTTCTGCACGGAGACGATCGGCACGATGGTTCTCGCATGCTTGATCTGTGCAACGCTAACTTCCGATAGCCCTATGTGTTTGATTTTCCCTTGTGTCTGCAAATCCTTCAGCGTTCCGAGCTGATCTTCCGCCGTATAGGCTGGATCGATCCGGTGCAGTTGATACAAATCAATCCGTTCCACCCTCAATCTCCGCAAACTTCCTTCACAAGAGCCGCGCAAATGCTCGGGCTTCCCATTCATCCTCCACTGATCCGGCCCTGTCCGGTCAAATCCGGCTTTCGTCGCGATCACCAACCCCGCCGGATAAGGATGTAGCGCTTCCGCTATCAGCCGTTCGCTCACATGAGGCCCGTACGAATCCGCCGTGTCGATAAAATTGGTCCCCAACTCGACGGCGCGCCGCAGCACCCGAATCGCTTCGTCGTGGTCCTTTGGCTCGCCCCAGATTCCCTTGCCGGTAATTCGCATGGCCCCGAATCCCAGCCGCCATACAGGCAAATCCCCAACGATCCGGAACTCGCCGCTTTTGGCAGCCGGCAGATCCTTGCCCGAAATTCCTGTCCTGCCCGCGGTCGTTGTTTTGTTGCTCATCGTTCTTCCCCTTGTCTTTCAATTTCAAAGATTTCCGCGCTCGTTCCCGTTTGAACGAAACACATCAATAACCGCAGTTGTTGGATGCACGAGCTATTCGAGAAGGCGTAAGATCCTTCCGGCAAAAGTTGCCCCAGGCAGCGCTCCGATTTTTTTGGTGGGTCTCTCAATTGCGGCACAGTGCTGCGGCACCGGCGATACCAGCGTCCGGCCCATACTTTGCCAGGACCATTGGCATCTCCTCGCAGCGTTGATTCACGCACCATGTCGGCAATTGCTCGCGGATGCGCCTGAAAAATCCGCTCATCAGTCCGGCCAGTCCTCCGCCAAAAATAAAGATATCGGGCTCGAGCAGGTCAATAACGTTTCCGGCCCAAATCGCCAGAAAGTCCGCAGTCTCTCGTAGCACCTCGGCGGCAAGCGGATCGCTTTGTCCATACGCTTCCGCGACAATCTCGGCATTCACGGCATCGAGATTGCCGCCAGCCAGGTCAAGCATTCTCGATTCTGCTCGAAGGGACTCAGAGGTACGCGATCCGGCCTGATGCAATCCCGCAAGCCGTTCCCTTGCTCGCCGCGCGATCGCTGGGCCGGAGCACAATGCCTCCACACATCCGCGCTTGCCGCAGCCACATTGTGGTCCGCGATAATCGATCGTCACGTGCCCGCCCTCGGCAGCGCTCCCCGTTCGCCCGTGATAAATCTCCCGGTCAAAAACGATGCCGGTTCCAATGCCGGTACCCAGAGTCGCGTAAAAAACGTTTCGATATCCTACGCCGGCGCCCCAGATCGCCTCAGCCAACCCTGCGGCATTTCCGTCATTGTCCACGCGCGCGGAAAATCCAAAACCGCGTTGTACTTCCTCGGCCAGTGGAAAATTCCGCCAGCACGGGACGTTGGGTGGATTGAGGATGACTCCGGTAACAGGATCGAGCGGCCCTGGTGCGCAAATCCCAATTCCCGTCAAATTTGACCGCGCCTCCGGCCGAGCCGCGAAGACGGCTTCAATGGCGGATCGGACGGCGCCGAATCCTTCGGCCGCACGTCCATGTGCGGGCATCGCCACGCGCGTCTGAAAGAGGATAGTGCCTTGGGGATCGACAAGGCCCGCAGCCACTTTCGTTCCGCCAATGTCCACGCCAAGTGCAAATGTGCGAGCCGCGTCCAATGTTTAGATCCTAGGTTTTGTCAGGCGATCACTCGATGCCCAAACGATGCTGCATCTCTTCGAGTGTGAATCCCTTCGTTTCAGGATAGAAGAAAAGCATGACAAAAAATTGCAGCACCATCATCGCTCCGAAAAACACAAAAGGATACGCGCCCGAGGATTTTGCAAGCTGCGGGAATGTGAACGCAATAATGGCGTTCATGATCCAGTGCGAGGAGCTTCCCACGCTTTGTCCCTTTGCGCGCACACGGTTGGGAAACACTTCGCTGATGTACACCCAGATCACCGCACCTTGCGAAATCGCGAAGAAAGCAATGTAGGCGACGAGAAACACGAGAAGATAACTCTGGTGGCTATTCGTAAAGAACACCCAGGAAACACCGAAAAGGCACGCGGCCGTCCCGACGGAACCAATGAGCAGAAGAGTCTTTCGCCCCAGCTTGTCGATCACGGACATGCCCAGCAGCGTCGCCGCCAGATTCATACCGCCGACAGCTACCGCCTGCAAATCGCCGGACATTTTGCTGTAGCCCGCGGCGGCAAAAATGCCATTCAAGTAGTAAAGAATGGCGTTAATGCCCGAAAGCTGGTTGAACATGCCGATGGTAATCGCAAGAAAAAGAGGGAAGCGGTATTTCCAGGAGAACAGCGGTTCGGAAGTCTGCAAGCGCTCGAGGTGAATCGAATCGACGATTTCGGCCAGCTCGCCTTCAGGATTTTCCGCACCCATCATTTGCAGAACGGCGCGCGCTTCGTCCACGCGTTTCTGCGTAACCAGCCAGCGCGAACTTGGCGGGATACCAAAGAGCAATATGAGAAAAAGCATGGCCGGAACGGCGGCAATACCGAGCTGCCAGCGCCATTCCGCGGAGCCGAGTCCCATTCGTCCGATGACGTAGTTGGACAAATATGCGAGCAGAATGCCGATCACAATATTGATCTGGAAAGTGCCGACGAGCCTTCCACGCATTTTTGCAGGAGCTAGTTCCGCAATGTAGACTGGCCCAAGCACGGAAGATCCGCCGATGCCAAGTCCGCCGATGAGCCGAGCGACAAGGAGCGCGTGCCAGTTCCACGCAAACGCGCAGCCCAACGCCGAAATCACATAAAAAACGGCCAGTACACGCAACGTCTCGCGCCCGCCCCACTTTTGGCCGGGAATCCCGGCGGTCATTGCGCCGATAATGGTCCCCACCAGCGCCATCGCCACCGTGATGCCTAGGGCCTTAGGCGACAATCCATAAGCGATGGTCAGAGCGTGCGTCGTGCCGGAGATCACGGCGGTATCGAACCCAAACAACAATCCGCCGAGCGCGCCGACGGCCGTTGCTTTGGCGAGATTGGCATTCATCGCGGCGGGCCCGCCAAAGAAAATGTCATTTGCGTTTTCTTCAAGCATCCTCCGCTACAGCTGCACGTAGAACACGCCCATCGTCCGATAAAAATTCCAGACGTCCACTTTGGAGGACATTTCGAAAGGAGAATGCATCGATAGCAGCGGAACCCCAAAATCAATCACCTCCATGTCTTCGCGAGACATGAATCCGCCGATGGTGCCACCACCGCCGACATCCACCTTATATGTGTGGGTCTGCCATGGAATACTATTGCGGTCCAAAAGGCCCCGTATCTTGGCCGTGAATTCGGATGGGGGATCAAACCCTTCTCCGTAAAGCTTAATGGTCACGCCGTAGCCGAGCCGCGACGCGTTAGTGGCCTCCGAAGTTCCCGGAAAAATGGGATTCAAGCTGTCATTGGCATCGGCGGAAATTACCAGCGAGTTATGCAAGGCGCGCCGCAAATCCAAATCGTTATACGCCGAACCGCGTTGGGCGCCGATCAACCGCGCAATCGTCGAGTTCAAAAACTGCGAGCCTGCTCCTGTGTTATTCACCGAGCCGACTTCCTCGAAGTTGGAAAGATAAGCTAGCGCGGTAAATTTCGGCGTGCCGTGGAGATCGATGATGGCGCGCGCAGCGCAATAGGAGGAAACACGGTCGTCTTGCCCATACGCACCGACCAGTCCGCGGTCAAAACCAACGTCCGCAGGATGCGAAGCGGGGACCAAAGCAAGCTCCGCGCTCACCAGATCTTCCTCTTTGATTTTGTAGGTCGACGTCAAGAGCTGCGTAACCTCCACTGCGACGGATTCTTTTTCGCCAGGAATGCTGCCGATAACTGGATCCAGCTCTTCGCCCTGCAGCACGTTGGCGTACGTGCGCGTTCGCAAATCCGCGTCCGAGTGCGGCGCGGCGTCGGGAATGACGAAAACAGGTTCGCCGGGATTGAGGCCGATAGATACATCAATGGTGCGTCCGTCGCTCGTGTCGATGCGCCCAACGAGCGCGAGCGGGAGGTTCGACCACTGATATTTTTTTATTCCGCCATAATATTTCGTTTTGAAAAGCGCGAAGCCCCCGGCGGGATAAATCGGGCGTCCCTTCAATTCGATATGCGGGCTGTCCTGATGCGTGCCGACGACACGCGAACCATCCACGATAGGGTCGGAGCCAATCACGGCGAGAATAAGGCTACGATCGCGATTCGGAATGATCAGCCGCGCGCCAGGTTTCACTTGATCTGGTTTGCCGAATTCCGCGAAGCCTGCGGCGCGTGCCCGGCGAATCACTTCGCGCGTCGAGCCCAGCGCCGATCTAGCTATGTTCAGATAGTTCTTGT
>DATDHE010000490.1:0-3351 GCA_036521695.1 Candidatus Acidiferrum sp.
AGTCCCCGCGCGCTATCGTGGCGCAGTCTATGCTCAACAACGTGGGGATGCGGAGCGGAAGGAACATCAAGCGGGCGGCGGTCTGCTATTTTCTGGTTACACTGTGCGCGTTCGCGCAATCCTCCCAAGAAGTCTCGTCCGCGGACGCTGGCAAACTGGTGGCGCTCGAGCGCATGTGGAACCAAGCCCAGGTTGTTCGTGATTCCGCTGCCATCGCAAGCATGATCGGCGACAAGTTCACCAACACCGAATGGGATGGAGAAGTCAGCGATCGAGGAAAATTCCTGGCGGATTTCGCGGACCCGAAGTTTCAGCCCAGCATCATGAGTATTCAGGATGTGAAAGTGGAGATGTACTCCACCACGGCGGTAGTAACGGGTACTTATCATACGAAAGGCACTTACGGCGCCAAGCCGTATGAGCATTTCGGGCGCTTTACCGATACCTGGATTTTTCAGGATGGCAAGTGGCAGTGCGTGGCCAGTCATACCAGTCTCATAAAAAAGTAATTCTTTAAGACGCCCCTTCTTTTTTCCCGGGCGGGACCGAGCCATGTTCCACGCCGCCCCGGTGGAAACTTTCCTGCGCTGCCGGTAGTCTAATCGGGTAGGACCAGTGTGCCTCTTTCGAATGAAATTCTTGCGATCCCTTTTCGTTGTTTTAGTTTTTTTTCTTTTTTGCGGACTTTTTTGCGCCGCGGCCTTTGCCTCTGAGCCACCGGTGCCGGTCGCAGTGTCCCCGACGCCGACCTCCGGCTCGGCAGTCCCGGTCCTGCCCAGCGAGTTTGCCGGCTGGCAGGTGAAAGGCGCCGTCGCAAAGAGTTCGGATCCCGCCGTCGCCGATGCCACAAATGCGCCGGTGCTGAAGGAATACGGCTTCGAGCGTTTGGAAAAGGCGGCCTACACTCGCGACGATGGCCGCAATCTTACGATCAAAGCCGCTGTGTTTGAAGACGCCAGCGGCGCCTACGGCGCTTTCACGTACTACTATTCTGAAGAAATGGGGGAGGAAACCATTGGTGGGCAGGCGGCCTTTCTGAATAACCGCGTGTTGTTCTATCAGGGGAACGTCCTGGTGGATGCGGTGTTCGACAGAATGAGCGTGATGTCGGCGGCGCAACTGAGGGAACTGGCCGGGCTGCTGCCGCAAGCGGAGGGCAACAAGAACAACCCGCCTGCGCTGCCCAACTATCTTCCGAAGCGGTCGTCTCTAGGGAATCCCCCGGGGAATCCCGAGAGAAATCTCGAGAAGAACACGACGAAGTACATTATGGGTCCGGTTGCACTTGATCGGATCGGATCGCCGCTACCGATGTCGATGGTGGATTTCAAGTCGGATGCGGAAGTCGTCATTAGCAAGTATGCAGTAACTGCCGGCGATGCCACTCTGATGCTTATCGAATATCCCAATCCGCAGATTGCCGCGGAACGACTGCGACAGATTGACGCTTCGCACCAGATCGCGCAGCCGCAGCCGGGGGTTGCGTCCATGGTGGACGTGGGGCCCTTCTTTGATACGCGCACCGGCCCGATCATCGTAATCGCGGCGGGCCCGCTTTCAAGAAGCGAAGCGAGATCGCTGATGTCATCCATCAGCTACGACGCCGATGTCACGTGGAACGAAAACACCTACGTTAGCAAGAAAGACAATCTCGCAAACTTTCTGTTCAACGCGATTGTTCTTTGCGGAGTTGTGGTCGGCCTGGCGCTGATTGCCGGGATCGCGTTTGGTGGCTTGCGGGTCATCGTGAAACGGTTTTTTCCCGACTCTGTGTTCGATCGCCGGGAGGCCATGGAAATCATCTCACTGCACCTGGAAGAGGACGCCCGGCGGGTGCCTCGGGAGCGATAAGTGACTCAATCGAATGCCGTTAGCGTCGAAAAGATAGAATTTTGCCTCGTTTTGGCCCCGTTTGCTGACTTGTGGACGTATTGTGTAAGTTGTTGAAAATAAGACTATTTAAGTCATAAATTTTACTTGACACTGTGCTTTTAAGACTCATAAGATTCCGGCAGAAAGTTCCGATGGCTTAAACCTCCGTTGGAACTATTCTCCCTTGAAAGAAAAGGCCGCCCAAGTTGCCGGGTGGCCTTTTCGTTTTGGAAGGAGGTTCTCGGCGAACGGCGGACCCTTCGTTCGCCGACTGAGAACTTGCATGGGAACTGTTGAGTGCCTGCATCCGTACAACACCCTGCACACAATTGTGAGTTCCGAAGAAGGAGACGCAATGTTTTGCGATCAATGTGGTGGGCAGTTGCAAGCCGGAGCTCCCCGCTGCGGGCGCTGCGGCAAGACCGTGCTTGGACTCATCGAGCTTCGGCGTAGCCGGGTCCGCGATCATGTCCGGCTGGTTGGGATTCTCTGGATGGCATACTCGGCGTTGCACGTGGTCGCAGGAGTAGCGGTGATCATTGTCGCGCAAGTGATCTTCGGCGACGTGATCCATATTCCCAATGGCCCACCGCCCGGGGCCAGCGTCTGGCTGCGGCCTCTTCTCAGCATCATGGGATGGTTGATCCTTGCGAAAGCGGCGTCCGGCTTCTTCACCGGCTGGGGCTTGCTGCGGCGGGAGCAGTGGGCACGAACGTTCGCCCTGGTCATGGGCTTTGTAGCGCTGTTGAACGTCCCGCTCGGGACTGCGCTCGGCGTCTATACGCTCTGGGTTCTGCTGCCCGCGCAATCCGATGACCAGTACAAAGAGTTGGCGCAGGCCGCGTAGCACGGGCACAGTTGCCTGCGCGGAACGCTTGCGCGGTTGTGCTGACCCAAACAACTGTTACCCACTCGTCGACGAGACCAGCCACAAAATGGGACGCTTCCAAGCAGGCGGTTTGTTACGTTCGAGCGCTGGTCTGTTTGCAGGAATCGCAGACGAGTTTTAGAATCGAAGAAGGCCGACGTAGCTCAGTTGGTAGAGCAGCCGATTCGTAATCGGCAGGTCAGCGGTTCAAGTCCGCTCGTCGGCTCCATCTTTTCAGAAGCTTAGGGATCAGTTGACCGAAACCTGCTGCACATCTCATGCACAAGCAATTTTTACTTCCAGTCGCTTCATCGCGTCAGTCACCACTTTCGGTACCGTCTTGATGTAGCTCCTCAGCGTCGTGCTGACATCTTCGTGGCGCAGAATCGCCTGAATCACCTTGTCCGGGACTCCAAGTTCGTGCAGGTTTGTGGCTAGGCCCCGGCGATAAGCATGCCAGCCCTTCCACTCCAGACCGTTTGGTGTTAACCCAAACCACAGCAATAGAATTACTTCGTATCTGACGGCTCGTACTTCTTGAAGCCAGCGCGCTCCATGCCTCGCTTCGCCTCGGGGTTTTTCATGAAGGTGTCCCAAACGAAACCGGTCCG
>DATDHE010000491.1:0-2649 GCA_036521695.1 Candidatus Acidiferrum sp.
AATTCCAATCAGGGATGGATGAGTGGGGCTGCAATAACCTCTTAACGAGATCAACGGCTTCGCCGACATAAAATCGTTTCCCATTTGTGTCGAGAAGCACATAGATAACATTCGACGCCTCTATCCCTCAGCATGGTTGCATTCCTGCATTGCCCGCTTCTGTTTCGCCCGACAGGATCATTGTAGTCCGCCACGCCCATCCGTCTCAACTTCCGTATACGCTAACGTCACTCGGGAGCAATTCCGCCAGGCTCAGACGGTTCTCTGTGCGCAGTGTCATTTTTGCCAGTTACGCGGTCACCTTCTGTGTTTATAGAGTCTTGCTGTGCGTGCCAGGGTTTCCGGCCGGGGATGCCGTTCCCGGATTCCGCTACGTGAAGTCCAACGCGGGTGTTCGGCCAGTAAGATCGGCCAAATTTCTTTTAGCAAGTGAAAAAAGGGGAATAAAGGGTCGCACTAACCAGACACGAATTGCCGCAGGGAACGAAACAGGAGGAGACAACGATGACGCAAGCACAAATGATACAAGCATCGCAAGTGCCGCTTCCAAAGAGTGCAGCCGACGTTCCGGGGCCTGCGACCGGCACGGTAATGACCAAGGAATATGTCCAGACGGTCGGACGGATGGCCTACATCTGGGGCTGGCCGCTCATCAATCAACTCCATCGCCGCGCCGCGTTCGCGCGGGCACCGGAACCGGGACGCCTTGGTGACGTTCTGCCAGTCGCACCTCTCGGGTATCTCAGTATGCTGACAGACTACATCAAGCCTGAGCAGAGTTTTGTCACTTGTCCGAATCAAGACACCGTCTACGGAGGAGGATTCTTCTCCCTCGATAAGCAGCCCGTTGTGGTGCAGGTGCCTGATTTTGGGGAGCGTTTCTTCACCTACCAGATCGTGGACCACCGCACCGATTCGTTTGCGCAGATCGGAAAACAATACGGGACCAAGCCGGGCTTCTATCTTCTAGTGGGACCGAATTGGAAAGGCGATGTGCCGCAGAGGATCAACGCCGTCCTTCGTTCGCCCACTGATCTCGCCGCCACCTTCCCGCGCGTCTTTCAGAATGACACACCCGAGGACAAGGCAGCTATCCAGACCGTGCTCAGCCAAATCGTAGCTTATCCGCTCACGGAGTTCACCGGTCAAATGAAGACCAAGGACTGGAAAAAGACGCCCGTGTTTCCGGCCCCTCCTGGTGCTGGCAAAGGAGAAACCAAGTGGGTGACTCCCGAGACCTTCTTCGACGAACTACCGCTCGTGTTGCAGGTTGTGCCGCCATTGCCTGGTGAGGAGTCACTTTATCGCGTGATTCAGTCCGTGCTGGACGAAGCCGCCAAGAATCCCGAGAGCAAGGAGACCTTGAAGCGGATGGCGATTACCGCCGAGGATGATCTCATCTCGCCGCTGTTCGAATTCCACAACAATGGAAGGCCCGTGGGTAATGGCTGGACCTCGCCTCCCAACGGAGCACGTTGGGGAACTGATTATCTCTCGCGCGCAGCGACGGCCAAGTCGAACATGTACGACAACGCGCCGGAGGAGACCCGCTACATCTACACCGACTTCGATTCGAGCGGGCAACGGCTCAACGGCAATAATCGCTACACCGTGACATTCGGGAAAGGCGACCTCCCGCCTGTCAACGGATTCTGGTCGCTGACGCTCTACAACAAAGCGCACCTCTTCACGCCCAATGCGCTCAATCGCTATTCATTGGGCACAAAGAGCAAGTCGCTAAAATTCAACCTGGATGGCTCTTTGACCCTCCACTACCAGCACGATTCTCCAGGTGCGGACAGGGAGTCGAACTGGGTGCCCGCTCCCACGGATGAGTTCTCCCTGTACATCCGTTCGTACTGGCCCAAGAAGGAAATCCTCGACGGGACATGGCAGCCGCCGAAGGTCGAGAATGTGAAATGACCACACGAATCAAGCAGCGATCAGAGATAAGGAAAAGGAAACTATGAAAACAGCACTCGCACCACAGCCCACCCATTGGGATGAGATGAGCAATCTGCAATTCGTAGAGAATCGTCCCACGAAGGAAACAGCGCAGGCGCTGCGCGACGAACTGCTTTTCCAGCGAGCTACGCAGACGTACCTCTGGGCGTTGCCGTTGATCAACACTCTCGGCATGAAGGTCGGTTCAGAAAAGGTCTTCGGCGCGGGCTACAACGTCTTGCCGATCTGGAAGAAGCGGCTCGACGCCAAGACACTTGTGACGACCCCGAACTCCGACGTTCTCTACGCGATGAGCTACGTAGATCTAGGCAAGAATGGTCCGCTGGTGATGGTAGCGCCGCCCATGCTGCAAGGCATCCTGCTCGATTTCTGGCAGCGCCCCATCCCGGTCGACGGCGGCAAGTTCTTTGGTGATGTCGGCCTGGCTGGACCGGACGGCGGCAAGGGCGGCAAGTTTCTACTCCTGCCACCGAGCTACACGGGAACCGTGCCGCAAGGTTATTTTGTGTACCGCTCAGGGACGAACAACGTCTTCGTCTTCCTACGCGGCTTTTACGAGGACCCGAAGAACCTGGCACCGGCCGTCGCGCACCTCGAACAGACAAAGATCTATCCATTAAACGGCGCGGCTGACGCCAAGCCGATGACATTCCCCGACGCCTCCGGTGTCCCGGCCAACATGTT
>DATDHE010000492.1:0-19771 GCA_036521695.1 Candidatus Acidiferrum sp.
GTATTCAGCAATGTCGAGATCTCTTTGGACGATGCGCCCCGCGTCGGAGAGAAAAGGCCAGTGGGCGCCGACGCCGGTACGATATTCATTCGTCTCGGTGATATTGTCGGTGCTAATTGTGACGAGCCTGCAATAGGCAACTTCGAGTTCGCGATGGAGTTGAACAAGCAGTTCAGCTTGCCGGCGGTCTTTGGGGCAGAAACCTCCGCGGCTGAGGACAAGAACCATTGGATGTGGCCCTTGCAGCTCGGAGAGCTTTCGGCGTTTCGCGGTGTGATCGGAAAGCTCGTAGTCGGGGAAGATAGCCCCAGAAATAATGTCAGAGCGCATAGGAAATCCTCAACATTTTGGATGCGTGTCGCCAGGTTACGTCGCAATGTTTACTAGCCCGGCGTTCCCACAGGGGGCTCAGCCAACGTGCCCCCCAGAAACCCTCAACGTGAAGAGCCGACGAAGCCTCGGACCAATGCGGCGATTTCATCCGCAGCCGTGTCCAATGCGAAATGCCCTCCATCGACAATGTGCACTTCGGCCTTCGGCACGTCCGGGCGATAGGCTTCCGGCTCCGAAGGGTCGAACGAGAGCTCATACTTTCCCCAGATCACCAGCAGGCGCGGCTGCTTCTCGCGCATCCACGCCTGCCATTTGGGGTAGGCGTCCACGTTGGTGCGGTAGTCATAGAAGAGGTCGCTTTGAATGTCGGCCTGGCCGGGCTGATTGAGAAAGTAAAATTCGTCGGTCCACAGATCCGGGTTATAGCGTTCCGCGTTGGGATCGTTCCCGACATGACGCGTGCGCGTTGTCGGCAGCGACAGAAGATTTGTGCGAAGTGCGCTCTCATTGGCAGCGCGATCGGCCCAAAACGCCCGCCGTGTCTTCCAATTTGACCCCAGACCTTCGTTGTGCGCTACGGCGTCCTGGACGATTAGAGCTTCGATCCGCTCCGGATGGGATACGGCCACGCGAAAACCAACCGGGCCGCCGTAATCCTGCATGTGAAGTGTGTAGCGCGAGAGGCCGAGCGCTTCGGTGAAGTGATTCATGATCTCGGCGATGTGATCGAACGTGTACGCGAATTTTTTCGGGTGCGGCCAGTCGCTATGGCCGAAGCCCGGATAATCCGGCGCGACGAGGTGATAGCGATCGGAAAGCCTGGCGAAAAGAGGCTCGAACATCCGCGAGGAAGACGGAAGTCCGTGGAGTAGGAGAAGCGTCGGTTTATCTTTCGGACCCGCCTCTCTGTAAAAGATGGAGAGCCCGTCTATCTGTATCGTTCGATAAGAGGTCGGGTGTTCCACGGGGCGTTCCTTTTCTCGAGCTTGGGGCGGGCATTGAACGGATGCAAGCATCCCACACAGCGCTAGTGTCACGCAGGCGACACGTAAACATCGGACCCAATGGGATGAGCGGAACAGACGCATCGCTTGGCTCCCTACAGCGAACTATGGAAGGGACAGCGTTATGTCGGCAACTTCACATCGTCAGGACGACGCGGAACTGTGCGTTGCCGCTCATCATGCGCGCGTAGCCTTCGGCCGCTTTTTCGAACGGATATGTTTCGATCATGGGGCGCACGCCGGTTAGCTCGGCAAAGCGCAGTGTGTCGTCGGAATCGGCTGGTGTTCCGGCGGCCCAGCCTTGAATACCCTTACTTCCAGAAATGAGTTGTACGGGTGTGACCTCGATGGGATCAAATGTCGCACCTATGACCATGAGCTTGCCGTTCGGCCCGAGCCCGTTGATCAGCTCGGACATTGCTTTCGAGCTGGGCGCAGTCGCTAAAATGACCTGGGCGCCCCCCAGTCTCTGCAGTTCCTCTGCCGCGTTCGTCACTTTGTTATCGATGTACACGCTCGCTCCGAGTTTCTTTGCGAGGGCCGCGCTTTCCGACCCACGCCCGATCGCCGCCACCTTATAACCGAACTTCTTCGCGAATTGAATCCCGAGGTGGCCCAGACCGCCGATACCCAGCACCGCAACCAGGTCCCCGGGCATGGCACCGCTGTGCCGGAGCGCGTTGTACGTGGTAATTCCCGCGCAAAGCAGCGGCGCTGCTTCCACATCACTTAGAGTGTCCGGTATCGCCACCAGTGCCTCCACCGGAGCCACCATGTATTGCTGGTATCCCCCGTCATAGCTGATGCCCGCAATTTTCAGATTCTCGCAATTCCGAAAATCTCCGCGCCGGCACGAACGGCAGGTGCCGTCCTGGCCGCCATGCCAGCCGACGCCGACGCGCTGGCCCATCTTCCACTCAGAAACGCCGGCACCCAGTTCCTCGATGACGCCTGCGACTTCATGCCCCGGAACGCGGGGATACTGGATGCCGGGCCACAAGCCTTCCTTCGTGAGCACATCACTGTGGCAGACACCACAGGCTTGCACCTTGATGAGCACATGCCCTACACCCGGCTTGGGAATCTCGCGTTCGACGATCTCGAAGTCCCCTCCTGCCTTAGAAATTTGCATTGCCTTCATTGCTGCTAACCCGATTTTTGTCGTTGCCATAACTCCTCCTTCATGTTTTTAGCCATTGTGGAAAAACACTTACTGCTACGAACCGTTTACCTCAGGGGGGATCCCGTGAAAGTGTAGTCTTTTGCCTTAACAATCGTATGGCACTGGTAACAAATTCTCGTTCCGAAGGAAGCGTCGCACCCGTACGGCTTGAGCTTACCTCGAAACTTGGATGCGCGGTGTAGCTGAGTGATGCATTTTTTTAAGGAAAAATTTCTTTAGCGCGCCATGCTAGTTACAAAAGAATGCTTGCAATGCGTGTGTAGTGATTGGACGTTGCCGTCTGTTGACTTGCTACTGGCATCCGCGACTTGCTCCTCCGAATACAGCCCGGCGCACTTACTAACCGTGGGGCTAATCGATATTGCGTCGGGAAGGTCATTGCTAATCGTGGTTGGCCCGAGTGGGAAGTATTTGCCCCGCTGGCGCAACTCGGACTCGCACGGGCCAATGCCATGAAAGGGGACCGTGGCAATAGCCGTAAGGACTACGATGATTTCTTTACGACTTGGAAAGACGCGGACCCGGATGTCCCGATACTCCAAGCCAAAGCAGAATACAAGAAACTTACCGCAACCGAATCTGTTGCCCCTTCTCCTGGCGGCACCTAAATTCGGACAGGCTATGGGCTTGGCGCTCTCAAATGCGGGTCCAGCTCCATCGCTTTCTGAAATTCTTTGGCCGATTCCTCTTTATTTCCTTTTCTTTGCAACGCTATGCCTAGCTGATAGTGCGCGGGAGCATAGGCCGGTAGCGATTGAATGGCTGCGCGGAATTGCGAAATCGCGCCATCCAGATCCCCTGCGTTCAATAGCTTGCGCCCGGAGTTTGTCGCGAACATCGCCGCCTGCTCGCTCGACTTTTGTTTCAACAGCTCCATCCCCGTGCGGCTCTCTGCAGCGGCTCCGTCCGCGTCGCCGAGCTGCCGCAGCACGGCCCCCAGATTGGTGTGCGCTCCGGCAAAATCCGGCTGTAAACGAATGGCTTCCCGCAACGCATCAGCTGCCGGCTGCAAATCGCCCTTTTGCTTCAGCACGGAACCCAGGGTGTAGTAAGCCTCCGCATAGTCGGGTTTCGCCTCGACCGCCGCGCGCAACTCCTCCGCTGCCGCCGCAAATTCCCCCTGCTGCCAAAACGTCACCCCAAGTGTGTAGTGCGCATCCGCCAGCTTCGGATCGAGTTCTTCCGCCTTCTTGAATTCCGCAATCGCTTCGGGCAAGCGGTCTTTCATCTTCAGTGCCAGGCCCAAATCGTAGTGAAACGCGGCGTCTTGCGGTGCGGATTTCAGAGCGGCCTCAAAATGCGCCACCGCCGCGTCGAAATCCGTCTTCTGCAAATAGGCGGCGCCCAAATTCCCTTCATACCCGGCGTCGTTCGGCTTCAGCTTAAGCGCCGTCTGAAACTCGAGAAGGCTGTTTCCCGCGTCGCCAATCTGCAGCAGAGCGAGCCCCAAATCATTGTGCGCATCCGCACTCTCGGGCCTTATCTTCGCTACTTGCCGGAATGCCACGACCGCATCTTCTCCATTGCCGGAGAGCTGCAGCAGAATCCCTAAATGTTTTTGCGCGTCGGCATTGCTGGGATCCAGTCTAGCCGCGTACTGATATTCCTGTAACGCCGCGTCCGCCGCTCCTTTCGATTCGAGCGTTTGTCCCAGATAGTAGTGTGTCAGCGGATTATCAGGGTCGAGGCTTGCGGCCACGCGCAATTCGGACTCCGCTCCCTCGATGTCCTTTTGCTGTAAACGCAGCACGCCAAGATGCAAATGAGCTTGTGCGAACTGCGGCTGAAGTTTCAGCGCTTCTGAAAACTCGGCTAGCGCTTCTTCCGTCTTCGATAGTTGGACCAGAACCGAACCAAGATCATCATGCAACTCCGGCCGGTTCGCTTCGATTCTAATCGCGCGCTCTAACTCCTCCCTGGCACCGGCGGAATCGCCAGCGTATGAGAGTGCTTGCCCCAGGATGTGGTGGGTCTCCGAATCCTCGGGAGCCAGCCGCACCGCTTCGCGCGCCTCGCGCGCCGCGCCCTGCATATCTCCCTTCTGCAACAGCGCGCGGGAAAGATTCATGTGCGCTTGCGCAAAATCAGGATTCAAGTTCATTGCGGCTTTGAACTCGGCGATGGCCGCTTCGGTTTCACCTTGCGCAAGCAAAACCCATCCGAGCGAGTTGTGCGGTTCGGGGCTTTGCGGAATCAATTTGACTGTTTTTTCAAAAGCCGCGCGCGCTCCCGCCAAATCCTGCCGCTTCAGCGCGTCCAGCCCTTGGCTGTAAAATGAATTTGCCGCGGCGACATCGACGCCCGAACTCGAGTTTTTCGTTTGCGCGCTTCCCCCCGCGCATACCAGGAGGTAGGCGAGCGCAAGTGCGCCAATTCTCAACGCAGTCCTCAGCCCGCGCCTAAATTCGAATGTGCGCACATCAATTCTCGTAGAAAGCTCCTAAGAACAACACCCGCACGAAAAGTCCCATTTCCAATTGCCAGACAGGCTCAGCCCACGCTTCCTTCAGCGCTCCGCCTTGACCCTGCCCGACCTGCACCTTAGTATGCCAAGAGTTCATGATTTCCGGTCCGACTCATCGTTCGCTATTCCGTTTCAAAGCCTTCTGGATCTTGCTTGTTCTGCTTTTGCCCTTTTCTATTCTCTTCGCCACAGGCCAGCTCCCGAAAAGCAACCTGAAACCTCTCGCCCATTTCACGGATATCGCGAAAAAAGCAGGCCTCACAGACCCTGTGATTTTCGGCGGCGTAAACACCAAGAAATACATCATTGAAACCACGGGAACGGGCGTCGCCATCTTCGACTACGACAACGACGGCTGGCCAGACATCTTCATCGTTAACGGCACAAGTCTCGATGCTCCCGCCTCCGGAAAACTACCCACGAGCCATCTCTACCACAACAATCACGACGGCACCTTCACCGACGTCACGAAAAAAGCTGGCCTCACGCATACCGGCTGGGGCCAGGGCGTTTGCGTCGGCGACTACGACAACGATGGCAGCGAAGATCTTTACGTCACCTACTACGGGAAAAACATTCTTTATCACAACAACGGCGACGGCACCTTCAGCGACGTAAGTGAAAAAGCTGGCGTCGCTGGCTCTGGCAAAACCTGGGGTACTGGTTGCGCGTTCGTCGACTACGACCGCGACGGCCACCTCGATCTAATGGTCGCCAACTACGTCGACTTCGATCTCTCCGCCGCACCTGCTCCCGGTGAGCGTGCTTCCTGCATCTGGAAAGGCGTTCCCGTGATGTGCGGCCCGCAAGGACTGCCCGCCGCAAAAAATACTCTTTATCACAATCGCGGCGACGGCACCTTTGAAGACGTCAGCACAAAATCCCACATCGATAAGGCCGACGGCCACTATTCCCTGAGCGTCTCCACGCTCGACTACGACGACGACGGCTGGCCCGACATTTTCGTCGCCTGCGACAGCACCGCCAGCATCCTTTATCACAACAATCGCGATGGTACTTTCACCGATGTAGCCATCACCGCCGGCGCCGCCTTCAACGAAGACGGCCACGCCCAAGCCGGCATGGGCTCAACCGTCGCCGACTTCAACGGCGACGGCAAGCTCGACATCTTCAAAACGAATTTCTCCGATGACACCGCAACTCTCTATCGCAACAACGGCAACGGCACCTTCGACGACGTCACCTATCCCGCCGGCCTCGGCCTCAACACAAAATACCTCGGCTGGGGTGCGATGTTCTTTGACTTCGACAACGATGGCTGGCCCGATCTCCTTCTCGTCAACGGCCACGTCTATCCGGAAGTCGACAGTCAACATCTCGGCAGCACTTTCCAGGAACCGCGGATTCTATATCACAACAACGGCAACGCCACTTTCACCGACATTTCCGCCGACTCCGGCCCTGGCATCACTACTGTAAATTCTTCGCGCGGCCTGGCTATCGGCGATTTGTGGAACGACGGCCGCCTCTCTGCCGTCATCAGCAACATGAACGCTTCGCCAAGCCTACTTGTGAACGATGTTCGCACCACCAATCACTGGATCGCGTTTCATCTCGTCGGAGCCTCGATGCCTGCCACTCCCGAGACCGGCGCGAAGCGTTCAAGCCGCGACGCCATCGGTGCCCGCATTATGATGAAAGCCGGCGCGCGCCTCTTCGTCGACGAAGTCCGTAGCGGCTCGAGTTACGATTCGAACAGCGACATGCGCGTCCACTTCGGCCTAGGCTTCGTCGCCAAGCTCGATTCCGTCGAAGTCCGCTGGCCCAGCGGCCTCGTGGAGCAATTTGAAAATCTCGCGGTAGATGCGATTCACACGCTAAAAGAAGGAACCGGCGTCGCTGTCAAACCTTCGGTCAAAAAGTAACTCGCGGCGTTTTGCACTGCGTACTAGAATCATCCCATTCAACGTGATGCCGCGATGAAACCGAAATCCAAGCCCAAACAAAATTCCAAGACTCAGCCCAAGCAAATCTCAAAATCATTCCACGCAACGCTCGAACGCCTACGTTCGAATCTCGGCTGGGTTGTCATCCGCATTCCGTTTAACGTCCAGAACATTTGGGGAACGCGCGGCATGTTTCGCGTCAAGGGTGAAATCAACGGCTTCGCGTTTCGAACCTCGCTCTTCCCCACGCGCAAGGGCGAACACTTTTTGCTCGTAAACAAGAAAATGCAGGCAGGCGCACATGCTACCGAGGGTACAGCGGCGGAATTTCTCCTGGAGCCCGATACCGAAGAACGCGTCGTTGTCGTTCCCGCCGAATTCAAGCGAATCCTCGTCGAAGACCGCTCGTTCCGCCGCTGGTTTGATGCGCTGAGCTATTCCATTCGCAAGTGGATTTCCGACTGGATCGTGCAGCCGAAGAGCCCCGCAGCCCGCGTCCGCCGCGCCGAGCAAGTTGCTGAACAGCTTTTCTCCGCCATGGAAGCCGAGCGCGAGCTTCCGCCCGCGCTAAAGCTGGCTTTCACATGCGATCCCCGCGCCCTCGAAGGCTGGAACCTCATGTCGCCGTCGCATCGCCGCGGCCAGCTCATCGCCATCTTCTATTACCGCTCCCCCGATGCGCGCGCTCGCCGCATCGAAAAAGTAGTCGCGGAAGCTATCGCTCTCGCCGAGAAAAAGTCGAATAAATAAATTTCGGCTTCAGCCGTCCGCTATTTCAATACATCCGCGCCAGCTTTCGAGCACTGCGCATCTTGCGCGCTCGTTGCGCCCGACACTCCGATCGCCCCCACAATCTTCCCGTCCATGATAAGCGGAATTCCACCTTCGACCGGCACGACGCCCTTCAAGGCCAGAACACGCAGCCCATCTCCGCCAGCCGCGAGCGTATCTTGAAACGCTTTCGTCGGCCGCTTGAACAGCGCCGCGCATCGCGCCTTATCAATCGCCACATTCCCGCTTCCTATCTGCGTATTATCCATCTTCTCGTAGTAAACGAGATTCCCTGCAGTATCGACAATCGCCACCGCCACGTTCCAATGATTTTTTTCCGCTTCTGCCAGCGCCGGAGCCGCCACCTTCCTGGCATTCTCCAGATTCACATTCGCGCCATAAGGATTTGGCATCTGCGCCCGCACCGTCGCTAACCCGCAAAGCAAAATCATCGCCACAACCATCGAACTCGCCACAGTTTTCCCGAACATCCTCTCTCCTCCTTTTGCATCGAGAATCACGACCCCTCGTATCTTAATCTTTATTCGCCACTCTTCGCCCTTCACTCCTCGCGCTTTATCGACACATAAATCGGCCCCGCCCCCAGCATACTCACCAGAAACCAGCTAAAACGTCCAGCCCGGCTCGTCGTCTGAAATTTCAGATGATCGCCAGCCGCAACATCCAGCTCCACGGTCTTCCAATTCCATGTATTGTCCACGCGCAATCGGTGGTGTCCCGCCGTCACTCGTATCGAAATCGTGTCCCCATAATACAATTCCCCAACATTCTCTCCGTCCAGTTTCACGATGATTTGGCGCTGCTGCACATCCTTCGGCGATTTCCGCCGAATCGTGATGCTGGCCTGCTCGTCTGAGGACTCGGAACCCATCTATGTGCTCTCTTTCCCCCGGCAGTGGATGCTACGCCTCGCGGCATCACTCCAACAAAAATCCTGCCAAACTTCGGCGGCCTCTTCCCTTCGCCCCAACCTCTGCTACAATCCCGTCCATGAACCGACGCACATTGCTTCAAGCGCTTCCCGCCGCAGCTCTTCTTCCAACCGCGGCCTGGGCCGCCTCCGCGGCCAGCGACGCTTCTCCGCGGGGAGAATCCGTCACGCCGCAATCCTCGACCACCGTCTACGAACTCCGGGTCTACCACACCTACGAAGGCAAGTTCGACGACCTTCTTCGCCGTTTCCGCGAACGCACCATGCAACTTTTCGAAAAGCACGGCATAAAAAATATCGCCTACTGGACTCCTACGGACGAACCGCTAAAAGGAAAAACTCTCGTCTACATCATCTCCCACCCCAGCCGCGAAGCCGCCACCGCCAACTGGAAAGCCTTCAGCGACGATCCCGAATGGCAAGCCGTCCGCGACAAATCCGAAGCCAACGGCAAACTCGTCGAAAAGGTTGACTCCACTTTCCTCACTCTCACCGACTTCTCACCGCCCCTCCGCTAACCATCTCGCTTTCTTCATCACGCCAACGCTGCGCCAACCTCGGCGAATGAGCGAAAGCATTGTCATCCCGAGCGACGCGACCGAAGGTTTCGACCTTGTAGGAAGGGATCCGCTTTTTCTTCTCGTCCTCTGTGCTCTCAGCTTCCTCTGTGTAAAATCCTTTTCCTCTACTTCGAAACCTTTGCAATGAACACCGAATAAGGCTCCATCGGCAACTCCCCAAACATCCCCTTCAACCGCTTATGAAAACTCGTCAACAAAACTTCGAGCTTCGGCTCCACAAATCCCGCCGCCGAAAGATCGAACCGCCCCTTCTGCTCCGTCGCGGACATATTGAGCATCACTAAGATTGCTTGACCCTTATACCGTCGCAGATAAGTCAGCACTTTCGGATTATCATCGTTAAGCGAAACATAGTCTCCGTCCAAGAGAGCTGCTTCCGTATGCCGCAGTGCTAAAAGTTTCCGGTAAAAACTGAGAACGGAGTCAGGGTCCTTCACCTCGTCTGCCACATTGTGTGTGTTCGCGCTTGGAGGAACGGGCAACCACGGCTTCGCTTTGCTGAAACCCGCATTCGCACTGCCATTCCACTGCATCGGCGTGCGCTCCCCGTCGCGTCCTTTTTCGAGAGGCCAGCCCAGTTTGCCGATGGGGTCCTGCACGTCATCTTTGCTCTTCGGGTCGTTATTCTCCATCCCGATCTCTTCGCCGTAATACATAATCGCCGACCCGCGTAGCGTCAGATAAAGCGCCGCCATCATTTTCGCAATGTCGTCGTTGTGCGCGCCATCCGCATACCGCGTGTACGACCGCACGATGTCGTGATTGGTGATCACATAAACCGGCCAATGCCCTGCCGCGTTCACCGCCGCAATATGCTTGCGATACTCATCCGCGGAGAGACCCTTGAAACCCGTCATCATCAAATCCATCGGCATCTGCAGTTCGTCGTTCTTCGTTCCGTAGTAGTCCTTGAGCTGCTCCACATTGCTCGTCCACGTCTCCCCGATCAGCACCGACTCAAATTCATCGGCGGTCGTCCGCAGCTTCCGCATCGCATCGTGCACTTCCGGCAATTTCTTGTTGTGTATTTCATCCATGTTCGGCCGCCCGAACTTGTCCTTCCCAGGCAGCACTGGATTGTCCGTAAGGTTCGGATCTTCATAAAGCGTATCCACCGCATCTAAACGGAATCCCGCCACGCCGCGCTTGTACCAAAACCGGGTAACCTCCAACATCGCTTTTTCCACCGCGGGATTCCGCCAGTTCAGGTCCGGCTGCTCGGGATAAAAATAATGGTAATAATACTGGCCAGTCTGCGGATCAAGCTTCCAAGCCGATAGCCCGAACGTCGACAGCCAATTGTTCGGAGGCTGCCCCGCCGCCTTTCCGTCGCGCCAGATATACCAGTCGCGATGCTCCGCAATTTTCGACGACTTTGAATCGATAAACCATTTGTGCTGGTCCGAAGTGTGATTCACCACAAAATCCAGAATCACGCGGATGTCTCGCTTCTTACCTTCCGCCACCAGCCGGTCGAAATCCTCCATCGTCCCGTACATCGGATCGATGGCCTCGTAATCCGAAACGTCATATCCAAAATCCACCTGCGGCGACGGAAAACACGGGGTAATCCAAATCGCATTCACTCCGAGCTCTTTCAAGTAGTCCAGCTTTGAGGTGATTCCGTTCAAATCGCCAACGCCATCATTATTGCTGTCCGCAAAACTCCGCGGATAAATCTCATAGAACACCGCATGCTGCCACCACGCATGCCCTTCCGCGTCCACGTCCTTCGCCTGCGCGGCCGTTCCAGGGGCGCAAAACCCCAAACTCGCTCCCATACCCGACAACGCCAACGCCGCCGCCAACATTTGTGGTTTCACGCGCGCCTCCTCTTCTCCCTGCCTCTGTGACGGCGTTTACCCCGACCGCATCGGGGTGTTAAAAATCCACATTCCCCGACTCCGCCAATCTCGCAGTCAAGCGCCAAGGAGCGCCGCACGCCATGCTCATTCCCCAAACGCGCACGCGCCAAGGTATTTCGGCTGCGGAAGCTCCTCAAACGAACCGGCCACTCGTGTCACCCGTCCGGTTTTCAGTTCAAGAATCACCAGTTCTTTTCCGTGTGCGTAAGCCGCCAGCGAACCGTCTCCGGAAGAACAAAGCAAATCGCCTTCCCCCTTTATTTCCGGAATGTTGAACTCCCTGGCCAGCGCGCCGGACTTCACACTATAAATAGCGATTCGTCCGGTTTTCAAAATCTGAAATGCGGCCTCAGACGTCGGCGGCACGTAGTGAGCTTCAAACACAGCAAATTCCTCTCCCGCTCCTATCATTTCTCCCTTGGCATAGTAGTTTGTCACTACTGCGGGGGAAGTCGTTCCCCGTTTCCATGTCCATGGTCCAGAAAGCTGTCGCCGTTAGTTCTGGATTGCTGAGCAGTTCCAGCGTTTTTCCATTCACGGACGCGGCCACCCCCACCGGAATCACCTTCTGCCCATCCTTCTCTGTTTTCACGAATCCGCTCAATTTCTTCAGGTCCTCTGCGGACAACTTTGCCCGCGGATCGACATATTCTGTGTTGAACTGCCCGGACTCGAGCCCGATTCGGTGGTCTCCGCGCACGATAAGCTTTCCACTCACCACGAAATAAGTGTCTATGGGGAAATAGGCGCTCAGAATATCCGGATAGCCCAACGAACAAAATTCCCGCAAGCATGGCCCGGCTTAAATGATTCTTCCTTGCGATTTTCTCCATCGCTGGCTCGCTGGATTGACTTCGCAACCGTTTGCTCGCTTATTCCTGCAGAAATTTTCGCGGTACCTTCGGTGGGTGAAAAAAGATCACCACTCGCTGGTGAGAGTATTCTTCACCTTCTTTCTCTTCAAAATGAATTCGCAAATTCGTTCCGCCGCTCGCATTCTTTACCAATTCTGCTCCGCGAACCGATTCGATCATGCTTGGGTTCCAAACTGCCAGGTCGTAGGTTGCTCCCGCCCGACCGGCCGTAACCAATTCCATCGGTGCTGTCACATCTTCGAGCTTCGCGGATAGTATGCGTAGGTCAGAGCTCGCGCTTCCCAGCTCCGGCAACCGGAAGTCATACGACACGCCAAAATCATTCGCCACTGGGATGTGAACGACGTTTTTTCCTTCCTTCAAGACAACTTTGATTCTCAAGTGATGATGCTCCGCCAACATTCGTTGGTCATAAGTGGTTGGACGTCCGTTCACGTTCACGCGGCCGACTAACGCCGTGTTTGCTAGCGCGGGCTCGAAATCCAGTGAGCATTCCCCGCCCATGCGCGTTACTTCCAGCGTGATTTCGTCCAGTGTCTTCTGGTAGTTCAGATTCAGCACACTGTCGCCGATGCGTACATTGTTGATTTTGAAGTTCCCCCAATGCGCCGGAACGTGCGGTGCAAACGTTAGCGTCTTTTTCGTGGCGTCTTTCTCCAGCCCGAACATTCCTTTCAGCACTGGGCTCACGACCATCGCTGCCGACCAGATCTGGTGCGGCGAGCTCGTCGCCAGCGGCTGGTAGTAGTCGCCCGAAAGCACTTCCGTCACATGCCCCAGCGATCCGTCGAGCGCCAGCAATGCGTTCGCTCGCAAATTTTCATACGCCGGGAATTCCTGATGATATCGATATTCCGCAACGGAAGCCCAGCCGGTGAAGAGCGGCCACACGGACCCATAGTGGTATCCGCCGCCGCTGAAAACCGCCGAACGGTTAGAAATGATTCTCATTCCCCAGTCCGTTTGTTGGTCCGCATCCGTAAGTTGCTGAATCGTGGGAATTGCCGTCGCATCGTTGGGCAGCCCAAACCACATCGGCACAGTCGTCAGCACCGTCGGCTCATCCACCTGCTTGTCGTTCTTGTCCAGCGCAAACGCAAATCGTTTTTTATTCCCGATCCAGAAACTGTCGTTTACCACGGGCCACTGTTTCGCGAATTCATTTTCCAAGGTCACTGCGGAATCCGCTTGTCCCGCAAACCGCGCCAAATTCGCAAGCGCGCGTAACGCCTCCGCTCCCAAGGCGCTCTGATAGAATTCGCTCTTCACTGGAAGCAGCGGCCCGCCTTCCACCCACCCGTGCCCAACTCCTTGATTCTGCGGCAGCCCCCGCGCGTCATACGTCGACTTCAAAAACTGATATGCCTTCCACAGGCTTGCCCATTTTTCCTTCGCGAAATTCGTGTCGCCGCTGTTCACCACGTAATCGTTCATCGCAATGATGTACAGCGGTGTCGCATCCGCCGACGCGTAAGGGTACGGATAATCCTTAAACCAATTCACAAAATTAGCGCCCTGAGAAATTTCGTGCGGAATCTTTCCGTCTTCCCGCTGAAACTTGGCCACAAATTCCAGAGCCGTTTTGGTATTCGCAAAATCTCCTTGTGCATTCAAAGCCAGCGAAGTCCAAAAGGAATCGCGCCCAAAGTACCAAGCGAACCCCGGCCGCTGACTTTCGCCAGATGTTCTGTATCCGGCCACCAATCCCGTCCCGAGAAAAGGATTGGTCACCATGCCCTGCACCAGGCTGACCCTCGCCCAGTCGTAAGCCTGTTGAAGTTGTTTATCGGGGAGTTCTAAACGGACAGTCTGATTGAGATAGTTTCGGTAATACTCCGCCGATTCGCGGAGCATCGCGCTGTATCCAGAAATAAGCCGGCGATAAGCACTTTCTGCCTCCGCGCGCCCGGTCATAGAACCTGCGATCACGATCATTTGCAAAGCTTTGCCCTTCGCAATCGGGCCGAGTTGAAACGAATTTTCTCGCGATTCTGAATAGTTTGTCTGAAATTCCACTTCTGCGTTTTCCGCAGTCGGCGACCCAACCATTGCCGCAAACTTTCTCTGTTCCTCGCCAAACGCAAACGCCTTCAGCCCGGAATCCCATCCTATATATGTCGCACCAAGTGCTGCAGGCCACTCCAGCTGAAAATCGCGGTGAAATGCCGCTTCAATTTCAAGCGGGCTTTCCGTTTCCACCTCAAGCAAAATTGCAGCTCCCGGCTCCTGCACAGGCACAAAAAAAGTCTCGCGCACCGAAAACGTATCGCCTGTATAAACGATCGTGCTCGATTCCGGTCGCGTGATCAGCATCCGCGCGAGCGCATCTGCCGGAATCGTTCTGCCATCCACATGAAATTTCAAATGAAAGTCGCGAAATATCTTCAGCGGATAAACCCACGCTTCCATCCGCCCCGCTTCATTTCCAAGCAAACCCGCACGCGTTCCTACCGCCGGTAAAAATTCCGACGGCCGCACGGGCCGCGTCAATTCGACCGGCTTTGCCAATTCGACAGAAGGCGGCGCGGCTTGCGCCCGCGCGGGTTCTTGCGCTGCTGTTGATCGCTTCGCTCGCGCCGACGTTTTCGCGCCGGCTGTCTCTTGTGCCTGAGCGGGTGCGGCGCCCACAGAGATGAGCATCGCCACGCCTAGAAAACCCTCGCGAAAGCATCTCATTGTTCGAATTGTTCCTTTTCTATCGATCACGGTAGGAAGGTCCGCAGCACAAGAGCTCCGCCCATTCTCCCGCGCCCTCAGTGCGAATCACCATTTGGCCGTACAATACGGAGCGGCGGCAAATCTTAGCATGAGCCAAACCCGGGAAGGTATTATTCCATTTGTCCTCTTCACGTCGCGCGTTTCTTAAATCTCTAAGCCGCTCCGCGCTAGTGCTGCCACTCGAAAGCGTCCTGGCCCTGGCGCGCCCTCTCCATTCGAATCAAGCTCCAGCTTCCCCGAGCAATTCGAATCCATATCCTCAGCCAGCGAAGGACATCGGCGTCAGTTTCCTCAACGTCGCCCGCGAATCCGGCCTCAATGCAAAAACAATTTTTGGCGGCGAACACAAGAATAAATACTTACTGGAAACCACGGGCTGTGGCGTCGCTTTCTACGATTATGACAACGATGACTGGCTCGACATTTTTTTGGTGAACGGATGGCGCCTCGAAGGATTTCCCAAAGGCCAGGAACCTGTCTCGCACCTTTTCAAAAATAATCGCGACGGTACTTTTACCGACGTCACTGCGAAGTCAGGCCTAATTCATTACGGATGGGGGCAAGGCGTCTGCGTCGGCGATTACGACAACGACGACTTCGACGACATTTACATCACTTCGTTCGGTAAAAATGTTTTGTTCCACAACAACGGAAACGGGACCTTTACCGACGTCACCGAAAAAGCCGGCGTTGGCACCAACGGAAAACGCTGGAACACCGGCTGCGCTTTCGTCGATTACGATCGGGACGGCCACCTCGATCTTTTTGTCGCGAATTATATCGATCTGGATTTAACGACCGCGCCGCTGCCTGAGTCCGGCCCATGCGTTTACAAAGGAGTGCTCGTCGCGTGCGGTCCGCCTGGACTTATCGGCGGAAAAAATATTTTGTTTCACAACAACGGCGACGGCACATTCTCTGATGTTTCCGAACGCGCCGGGATTCTTCAAGCCAACGGAACGTTCGGACTCGGCGTGCTCGCTGCCGATTTCAACAACGATGGCTGGCCCGATATTTATGTCGCGAACGATTCGACGGCCAGCGCGCTTTATCAAAACAAAAAGAACGGCACCTTCTCCGACGTCGCCATGGAAGCGGGTTGCGCGCTGAGCGCGGACGGCAAACCGCAAGCTGGCATGGGCGTTTCCGCCGCGGATTACGATCTCGACGGGAACCTCGACATCCTCAAAACAAATTTCGCGGGCGATACGCCGTCGCTCTACCACAACATCGGCGGCGGAAATTTCGAGGACGCCACGTTTACCGCCGGCCTCGGCAAGCATACCCAGTATCTCGGCTGGGGCTGCGGCTTTTTCGACATGGACAATGACGGCTGGCCGGACATCTTAATTTGCAACGGCCACGTTTATCCTGAAGTCGAGCAACTGCGGACAGAAGCCGGTTATCCGCAGCAGAAAATTCTCTATCGGAATTTGCGCAACGGGCATTTTGAAGACGTTTCTTCGCAAGGCGGCACGGGCATCATGACTCCGGTTGCGTCGCGCGGAGCGGCGTTCGGCGATTTCGATAATGATGGCGACATCGACGTAGTTGTGAACACGAACAACGATCTTCCTCAGCTGTTGCGCTGCGATTCGCGGCTTGAAAATAACTGGCTGAAGATAAAAACGATCGGCACAAAATCGAATCGCAGCGGAATTGGCGCGCGTTTGCGGTGCGTGACGCACCCGCCCGACGAAACCAAGCCACATCAGCAAATTGATGAAGTGCGGAGCGGCGGCAGCTACATTTCGCAAAACGATTTGCGCGTGCACTTCGGCATCGGAAAAGCGGATAAGGTCGAACTGCTCGAAATCCGCTGGCCGAGCGGCGCCGTCGACACACTGAAGGGCGTGAAGCCCAATCAACTGATCGTGGTGAAAGAAGGCGCGGGAATCGTGCGCTCGGCGAAATTCGAGAGTCAGAAAGCGGCCGCACCCGCAAAGCCGTCCGTGCCCGCCAAGCCAGAGAGTTCTGCCAAGTAAGGAGTCGCCGAGCATGCGCTTTCGTAATTACAAAATATCTCCGGCATTCCTGTTCATTGTTGCTTCGTTCACTTTCGCAACCGCTCGAATTAATTTCGCTGTAACCGGGCAACACCTGCCATTCGGTGCCTGGCGACGCGCATCGGAGACTCCGATCCTTTCTCCCCAAGGCACGGGCTGGGAATCCGCCGGCACGTTCAATCCCGCTGTAATTCTTGCCCGTCTACCGATGAGTTACCGGACAGCGCCGGTAGTGGTGGCTCAAAAAATTGTGATGCTCTATCGCGCGCAAGATGCAGCCGGCACTTCGCGGATCGGTTACACCGCAAGCACGGATGGAGTTCATTTTACGCGGCGCGCCGAGCCCGTCCTTTCGCCCGAGGCCGATTACGAAAAAGACGGCGGCGTTGAGGATCCGCGGCTGCAGAAATTCGGCGACACGTACTACCTGACCTACACGGGATACAACAAAAAAGACGCGCAGCTCTGCCTTGCCACGTCGAGGGACCTGATTCACTGGGAGCGCAAAGGCGTGATCCTTCCGGCGTACAAGGGAAACTGGAACGTGGCGTGGACGAAGTCCGGCGCGATCGTACCTGAAAAAATCGGCGGGAAATACTGGATGTACTGGCTGGGAACGACGGCGGACAAGACCGACCAGATGGGGCTGTCGTATTCGGACGATTTGATTCATTGGACGGAGGCGACGCAAACTCCAGTGCTGCCGCGGCGGGCAGGAAAATTTGATTCGCGCGTGGTCGAGCCGGGGCCGCCGCCCATTCTGACGCCTGCGGGAATTGTGCTGGTCTATAACGGGGCGGACGACAAGCTGGTGTATCGAACGGGCGTGGCCGTGTTTGATCGAAGCGATCCGCGAAAACTGATTTCGCGGACGGATGTGCCGGTCTTCGCGCCGGGAAAAGAATGGGAGAAGGCTGGACAGGTGCCGAACGTGGTGTTTGTCGAGGGCATAGTGAAGTGGGGCGATAAGTTTTTGTTTTACTACGGCGGCGCGGACAAATACATTGGAGTCGCAGAGGCTGACGAAACGATTATTCGAATAAGACAAGGCGGATTATCAGATTCATACAAACCAGATCGGAGAACACAATGAAGGTCGAAATTGTTCACTGCCCGACGTGACAGAACAACAAGGTAAAGGTCACGAGTCTCGTGAACCTAATCAAGAGTCGCCTGAATATGGAAGTCGTCCTTACGCCCGGCAAGACTGGTCAGTTTGATGTGGTCGCGGATGGCGAGAAAATTGCGGAGCGAGGAGGAAACTGGCTCACACGGAGCTTCGGCGCTGGCTATCCCGATCTGGATAGCGTGATCGAGAAGCTAGAAAAGCATCGCAAGTGACGCAGCCTGATTGACACTCCGCTTGGCTCTCCGTCGTCGGGTCTGGGCGTCGGTAAGTCCGCATTGCAAGGAACTTTGACAATCAGTAATAACGCAGGAGGAGATACTGCGGGAGTCTGCATCGACAATTCCTACGCGGCTCACGGCTTCGTGCGCACAGCGGCTACGGGAACGATTAGCACCTTCGATGCTCCCAGCGCCGGCACCGCCAAGAATCAGAGTACCTTCCCCATAAAAATAGAAATAGTAGGAAATATCACGGGAATGTACGCCGACTCGAGCAACGCGTACCACGGCTTCCTGCTCGCTCCGGACGGCACGATCACCGAATTCGATGTAACCGGGGCGCCGACAAATATCGGTCATCGCCGAACCATCCCACTGAGCATCAACGCGGCGCTCCGGATCACGGGATTTTATGTGGACACAAATGCTGTTCGTCACGGCTTTATACGTGCTGCGAATGGCACATTCACGACCTTCGATTTTCCTGGGGCAGGCACAGGGCCAACGCAGGGAACCATGCCCGTCAAGATCAACGGTCCAGGCGGGATCACAGGATTTTATGTGGACAGAAACCAAGTGTTTCACGCCTTCGTGCGAAACGCCCTGGGAACGTTCAGCGTGCCTATTGACGCTCCAAACGCAAGCGGCGGGCCGGGCGGGGTAGGCAAGGGAATCGGCTTCAGCGGGACGATAGCGCACAGCTTCGACGGATTGGGAGGCGTTGGAGGAATCAATACGGACGCGAATTCCGTGTTTCACGGCTTTTTACTGAGCGCCAGCAGTGTCTTCGCCGGCATCGCTGTTCCGGCGCAAGCACGACAGGTGTGTTTCGCGGGGCCTAAGAGACGGAGAAAGAGACGTCGACAGAGAGGGGCACGTGGTCGCTGAGCTTGGACCAGGCGGCGTGGGTGCCGACTTCGACGCGTTTGATTTGAGAGGCCCAGTGTTGGGGGAGGAAGACGTAGTCGATGTGGTAGGGGTGATTCTTGTGGTGCCAGAAATAGTAGGTGGGGTGAGTCTCCTGGCCCTGGGACTCGGAAAAGAAATGATGGTAGGCACTGGCTAGGCGGTGATTCTCTAGTAGGCCGACTACCGCGGAGTGGTTGCCGGCGTTCTCCGTGTTTTTAGGGCGTTTGTTGTCCCAAAACTTGTTGCTGTTGAAATCGCCGCAGACGATCGCGGGCTTGCCAAAAAACCACTGCGGATTTTTGACGACGGCTTGGTACAACTGACCGATGTAACTTTTGACGTGGCTGCCTTGCACGGGCATGGTCCATACGGCAATCAGCAGAAAATCGCACGCATGGTCTGATGCTAAGCCCGACGTTGACCTGGAGGCGGACTTTGTCATGGGTTTTGTTATGGAAAGAGGAACGACCCACCTGCTCCGTGGTTTTTGGGCGCGCACGATATGCAGAGGTTTAGCGACGAGGACGCCGAGGCCTTTGCGGGGATTGTCGCCGAACCAGCGGCCTTCGAAACCGTCTTTAAGGCAGAGCTTAAGACAATTCTCCGAGCATTCGGGGATGACGGCGATATCGGGGTGAAGATCGTAGAGGTGCTGTCGCTTGTGCGCCAGGCCCATTTTGCAATTCCAGACGACGATTCTCATGGGGGAAATGACCGGAAGGCTATCATAAAAGGCTTTACTGATTCGCAGAAAGGGAATGCGAAGAGGGAATTCATCGCCGAGACGAGAGGCGAGTGAAGAAAAACCGCGGGGCTAAAGCCCGGCGGCATCTTCAAGGTGGATCGGTTGTTTAGC
>DATDHE010000493.1:0-2761 GCA_036521695.1 Candidatus Acidiferrum sp.
GTCTTCCTCACCCAGCAGACCCGCTGAGACGCTCAGGTCACCCACAGATTCCCCCGACGAGGCCAAATTAAAGAGGCACCGCACACGAACAAGACGGCAAAAGCACGTAGAGTGAATCTCATGTGGATTCTGTAATGTTAACACGACTACGGTGTGTTTAAAATACACACAGGGCGGCGCCCAGCGCCGATTTCGGACTACCCCTCTACAAACGGCTTGAGCTTTGAGAACGGCGTGCGGCGTCGCTGTTGTGTCACTGTCGCGCGGGTTCCATTCGGATTCCACATAAAGGCCGTTCCATCGCACAACCTCATTGCGGGGGCCCATCCGTTGCCGTGTTGCACAACCTACCCCCTCTGAAACGGACGCGAGCGGCGCATGCCGATCCTCTGTAACTCGTTCCTCGTAGTAATCCGTTGTCTGTTGATGGGAATGATCGTTGCGTTGATTCTGCTCTGCCTATTTCGAGGTAGAGTCTTGAAGTTTGCTTAGCGCGATCTTGATCTCTCCGATCAGCTCTTCGTTCGTCGGCCCCGGTAGTTGTAGAGCCGCGAGGGCTCGATTGTACAGTGTCCGTGCCAGGTCCGAGCGGTTTTCCGAAATCGCATCGGCCGCTTGGTGTGCCAAGCCCACAGCGAGGAAACGTGCCCGAATGGCGACGGATCGTGCCAATGCTTCTCGCGCTCTCTCCGGCTCCCCTTCTTTGGCATAAAACACAACTAACTTGTCGAGTGTCACTGCCACCATGGGATGGTCTTCCCCAACGAGGTTCTCCCATAGTGCAAGCAGCCGCAGGTAGAGAGGTTCGGCAGCTGCGAACATCCCTTCGCTCGAATAGACATCGGCAAGGCCTTCGATGGTGGAAATCAATTCGGTGCTGCTCGTTCCATAAAGTGTCTCGCGAATGGCCAGGGATTGTCGGTACACTCGGTCGCAGCCAGGACACTCGCCACCGGCGATTGCTCTGAACGCATCGATCAGATGGTCGAGAGCGGGAAGCAGTCCTGGATCGAGCGAATCCACAAGCCTTGTCCGGACTCCTATTGCGGTTGTCAGCGCCCCCAGCGCTTCGTTCGGTTTCTTTTCGGCCAGGTAGATTTGGCCGATACGGAGAAGATCGTCGGCAACCGGTATGCTCTCCGAGGTATACGCTTCGACGTGCATGGCCTCGACGCGCCGCGCGGTCGCAAGCGCCTGGTCGAACTCCTTCGTTCTGATCTTCAGGTTTATCGAAAGCAGCAGGTCTTCAGCAATCCTTGGGTCCTTTGGGCCGATGTTGGATTCACGCCATTCGATGGCCTGTTGCAGATAACTCTCGGCCTCCGCGAATCGCTCCAACGCTGCACTCGTTGATGTCAGGCGCTTCAAGATGTCGTATCGTACCAGCGAATCGGTCGGCGCCTGCCGGGCAATTTGCAGAGCCTTTTCAAACGATAGACGCGCTGTGGGATAGTCGCCCGTCCCGAAAGCCGTATCGCCTTCCTTGACGAAAAGTTGAACGGGGGAGGTGATCGAAGCCTCTTGCGCTCTGACGTGAACGCAAACGGCCACGAGGGAAACTACGGCGAAGCCTAGCGGGCGAAGACTTGGTAGAGACAAGACGCCTCCTATACCTTATTGGCTGGCATTTTGCTGCATGCGGGTGACCACGTTTGCTCTGGAAACAGTCTAACCGAGGTTCGTCACCAAGCACCGCTCCCTCCGGTTCGCGGTTCTGCCGGTGGCTGTAAGCGCAAGGCGCGGATCCTGAGCCCGCGGCCAAAGGGAGCGGCACTGACGAACATCGGCTAAGGCTAAGCGGCCTTCGCTTGGGCCTACGAGGCACGGTGGCGCTCAAAGTACACAGGCCCGGCATGATTGCCTCAATGTACAAGTATGCTCCTCTCGAACCTGGAGCACCGCGAGGGTCGAGTTCAGGTGTCGATTGGCCGCGGGGGCACCACACAGGGTCACGGACCGCCTGATTCACCCCGCAGCGCTCGTCGGGCCGGGCAACGACGTTGCGCTTTTAACCGTTCAGCATGTTTCGCGGCTGCGGCTGGCGGTGCCGGTGCCGGTGCCGGAGGAAGATGTGAGTGGCATCGTGAATGGGGCGAGCGTATCGTTCGAAGTACCCGCCTGGCCGGACCGAACCTATTCAGGAACCATCGCTCGAATTTCACATGCGCTCGATCCGCAAACGCGCACTATGCCGGTGGAGCTGGATGTGATGAACCGCGATGGGTCGCTGGCGCCGGGCATGTATCCGAGGGTCAAGCGGCCGGTGCGGGGAGCCCGGCCCGCGCTATGGGTTCCCAGGACGAGCGTGGTGACGACCACCGAGCGCACTTTCGTGATCCGCAGCCAAAATGGAGCAGCCCAATGGGTGGACGTGAAGACCGGGATTTCGGAAGGTGATCTGATCGAAGTGATCGGGCGCGCCGGGTGCTGCGTGCTGAAGCCCGGGGATTTCGTAGTGCGCCGCGCCACCGATGAGATTCGAGAAGGATCCCCCTTGCAGTCGAACACGAAGTAGAGGGGTTGGGCGGGTTGCTTTGACCTTCGGCGGCCCAGACAAGCGTATCGAAACCCGCATATGGCCCTAAGGAAACGGAACGGTTGTTCCGACGATCTACCTCCAGGGAGGATCCATCATGCCTGAGACAGATCATTTCACGAACATCGTTTTTGGGAGTGGCACGGGAGGCAAGATTATCGCATGGACCCTAGCGGAAGAGGGCCAACAGAATTGTCCAATGCAAGATGAGCATGAAATCGGACT
>DATDHE010000494.1:0-20904 GCA_036521695.1 Candidatus Acidiferrum sp.
CTCGCCGACCCGGTTCTGAATCTTGGGCAGCCCGCAAGTTGGGGCGTTGAGAGCACCCAGGTAAACACGCCACGATCGATCGAAGTGGGCATTCGCTTCCGCTTCTAGCTTTTCCCGGCCGTATTTTCAAACTAGCCGGAAAAAACGGGTAAGGCCATAGTGGCCTTACCCGTTTTCTTTTTCCCACTACGATGGGTCGTGTTTCTGCTGCTCGCGCCACTTCGCTGCAACGAAACGATTGAGCAGCTAAGAAATAATATTTCTCTACGGCAGATCTTTGCTCAGGCGCTCGACCGCCGCCTTCGGTTCCGTAACCGGCGGATTGTTCAAGTACTTTCCAAAAAACACGAGATACCGCTGCCACCTATCCTGAATGTGCCGCGGTTCCACGAAGCCATGGTTTTCCCGCGGATAGGTCACGTATTCAACCGGCACGTGCCTTTCGTACAGCGCGCGATAAAACTCCTCCGCCTGAGGAATAGGCACACGCGTATCCGCCTGCCCGTGCAGAATCATCGTCGGCGTCTTCACGTTCCCAACGAACTTCATCGGTGAATGATCCCAATATTCCTGATAGTTGTCCCACGGGGCTTTCAAGTTAAAAAACACGGTGAGATACCGGTGAATATCCGTCTGCGAATACATGGAGTAAAGATCAGGCAGCCCCGCTCCCGGCGAAATGGCCTTGAACCGGTCTGTCTGCGTGTCGATCCACATGGTCATGTAACCGCCATAGGACCAGCCGAACGCGCCCAGCCTGTCCGGATCAGCCCATCCTTTATCCACCATCGCTTGCACGCCGCTCATGTCGTCTTTGAAATCGCCGATTCCCCAATCGTTCTGATTGGCGGACTCAAATTTTTCGCCGCGACCCGTCGAGCCGCGAAAGTTCGGCTGCAGCACCATGTAGCCGTTCGCTGCCATGATCTGCTCCGTCGCGCTGAATGAAAGCAATGACGCTCCCGTCGGCCCTCCGTGCGGATTTAGAAGAAACGGAACCTTGCGCGTCCCATCAAAATCAACCGGCTTGGTTACAATCCCGTCGATCTCCAACCCGTCCTTGCTGCTCTTCCAGCGAACCACTTCGTTCGCTCCCAGCGCGTAATCCGCGAGCCAGGCATTCTGGTTCGTGATGCGCTCCAACGAACTGAAACTCAAGTCGCTGCTGTACACATCATCCGGATGCGTCGCATCACCCCAGGTTCCGACCGCCGTCTGACCATTCGCGCTGATTTCCGCCAGATTGACGACCGTCGCTCCTTCGGTGAGCGGCCGAACCGTTCCTGCCGCCACGTCTGTCGAAAAAACCTTGTTTGCTTCGTGGTCGTCCGCGCTGAAAAAGATCGTTTTGCCGTCCTTCGACCAAACGGGCTCCCCCGCATTCAGTTCAAACTTGCCGGTCAATTTTCGTGGCGAACCGCCATTCGCATCGACAACAAATAGATTCACCTGGTAGACCACCAGCCCGGAGCTGCTTAAGTAGGCGATCCACTTCCCGTCCAGCGACCATCGCGCTGTTTGTGTCGGATCAGCCGTCTCCACCAACTTTCGTTGCTTGCCGCTCGTCACATCCAACACCCAAGCCGTTTGCAAAGAGATGTCGTCCAAGCGCGGCGTAGGATTTGTCGTAAAGGTGACACGCGTTCCATCCGGCGACCAGCGTGCGTCACTGACCGTGAAATCTCCGTTACTGATCTGCTTCTCTTCATTCGTCGCGATGTTCCACGTCCAGAGCTGCGCCATCTTGAAATCGCGATCGACCACGACAGCATCGTCCTTCTGCTTCCCGCGTTTTTCTTCCTGCTCACTCAACGGAACCGTGGCCGTGAGCAAAAGCGTCTTGCCGTCGGGTGAAATCTGAAATCCGCGCACGCCTGATTTATGCTTCGTCACTTGCCAGGGCTCGCCGCCATCCGCGTACATGAACCACACTTGCGGCTTTGCGTCTTTCTCATCCCCCGCGTCCATCGTGAACGCCAGCAACTTTCCATCCGGCGACCACGCCACATTCGAAACGCTCTTCTCGCCCCGCGTAAATTGCCTCGCCGCCGTCGCTGGCCCCGCCGTTGGCACCACCCAAAGCTGCATCACATTTTTCCAAGCCGTGTCCTTCTCTTTGTCCATCACGTTTTCCGCCACCAGATAAGCCACACGCGAACCCTCCGGCGATATCCTCGGCGAGCTCACACGCGCCACACGCAGGGCTTCGGCGGTGCCAAACAGTTTCTTGCCATCTTTGCTCCGCGGAACCGCGCTCTCCTGGTTTGCCGCATTTTGATGTGCCACAGTCGAAAATGGCGCCACAAAAGCTGCGGCAAGCAAAATGGCGAATGCCAATCTCGTCATCGCAATTCCGGTAATAAGTACTTCAACTCGTCCCTGAAACATTCGTTTCACCCCTCCCCACAGCGCAGCGAAGTATATTGGCAACTTTCGGCCCACGCAAGCAATTCGCTTTTGATGGCGGCAATTCATTTTCGATTTATACAAAATTCCAGATACATCCACCGGCCGCGTGCCATGCCGCGTCTTCGCCTCAGCAACTCCCCAGCAAATAGCTATGATTTGTTTTGACTGGAGAGAGAGAGTTCGCAGCGGCACTCGACCACATTCGGCCGCGGAGGTTCCTCAGAGCGCGAAGTCGGGCGTTCCTTTATTCTTGCCGAAGAGCGATAACAGGGTCCACTCGGCTCGCGCGCCGCGCCGGAACAAAGCTCGCAAACAGCGCAGCAAGCACGAACACGGGAATGGTCATTGCAAAGGTCCGAATCTCAATTGGCTGCATGCCCTGGACCAATTGCCGCAAGACGCGCCCGGCCGCCAGCGCAGCCCCCGTACCAAGAGCAACGCCGACGAGAATCATCCCCAGACTCTGGCGCAGCACCAGCCAAATAACACTGTTCGGCCTGGCCCCCAGCGCCATTCGTATGCCGATTTCCGGCACGCGCTGCTGCGTCAAATAAGCCAGCACTCCATAAATCCCAATGCACGCCAGCACCAAAGCCAAACCTGCGAACACGCCAAACAACAATAAGAGAAACCGCTGGCGCGCCAGCGAATCGCTCGCCAACTGCTCCATGGTGTGCACTTCGTAAAGAACCTGGTCACTGGCAACTCCCTTTAATTCACTGCGCAGCGGCGCAACTAAACTCAATGGAAGAACTTCGGTGCGCACCGCGATCGACATAAGTTCCGACCATCGGTGCATGAAACCATCGGGAAGTTGCGCAAACGGATAGTAGATTTGCGCGCGAACTTTGGCTTGATCATCGCCAGCCAAGCCCCAATGGCGCACATGACCCACTACCCCTACGATTTCAAACACGTTTGAAGCATAGCCCATGTCCGGAATCCAGAGCCGTTTCCCGATGGGGTCCTCTTTGCCGAATGCGTTTTGAGCAAGAACCTCGTCAATGACGATGACCGGCGTGCTGCCAAGATCGTCACGCTCATCAAAGAATCGTCCGCGACGCAATGGGATTCGCATGACGTCCAGGTAATCCGGGGAGACACTCGTCAACAAAGCGAACGGTAATTTGTTGGTAGGTGGCAGGTCTGCGCTGGTCCAGTAGGCCTGTTCGTTGTCGCCCTCGCGCATCGGAAACGTATCGGCGGTCGCGACGGATTGCACTCCCGGCAAGCGGCGCGCGCGCGCGAGAACATCCTTCCATGCCGCGCGGGTCTTTCCCGGGTCAGAAAGAGTGGCCGGGGAAAGCGCCATCCGTGCGACCAAAACGTTGTGAATGCCAACCCCCGGATCGAGCGACGCCAGACGAAGCAGCGTGCGGCCAAGCATGCCCGCGGAAACCAGAAGAATGATCGCCAGCGTAATCTCTGAAATTACAAAAGCGCTGTGCAAGCGCTTCGAGCCGCCTGCAATGCTGCGCGCTCCGGCCCGCAGTGTTCGTTCCACCTCCTTGAATGGAGCTCGAACCGCCGGCGCGATACCGAATAGCAGACCGCTCAAAACGGAAACAGCTAGCGCAAACAACAGCACGTGCCAATCCATCTGCACTTCCTCCGCGCGCGGCAGATCGCCCGGCCAGAAAGCCACAAGTGGACGAACGCCAAAGGTCGCGAGCAAAACACCCAGTGCTCCTCCGGACAGTCCAAGCACGACGCTTTCGACGAGACATTGGCGCACCAACCTGCCTCGCGTCGCTCCGAGGGCCACACGCATCGCAAGTTCACGCTCGCGCGAAACGGCGCGCGCAAGAAGCAAGCTGGCAACATTGGCGCACGCAATCAGAAGCACAAGACCTACCGCTCCCAGCAGCAGCCACAACGTGGGTCGCACGTCTCCAATCTCAGGGCGGAGCGGTTCCACGAGCAATGTCCGTCCACCATTCGTGTCCTTGTACGTTTCTGCGAGATGCCTGCCAATCAACGTCAGTTCAGCCCGCGCCTCACCCAGCGTATTTCCAGGCTGGATCCGCGCCACAACATGAACGGGATGCGCGTCCCGATTCTGCAGATATCGCGCCGTATCCTGACCAATGGGCGTATATACATCCGCTTCTTGGCCGAACAACCGGAAACCTTCCGGCGCAATTCCGACGATGGTGTACCGCTTTACATCAAGCACCATCGTGGAATTCAGGACGTCCGGCCCTCCGGCGAAGTGCCGCCGCCAGAAGCTATAGCCGAGGATGGCCACGGGTGCCGCGCCCTGCTTGTCTTCCTCGGGCAAAAAATCGCGACCGAGTAGAAGCGCAACGCGGAGAACGGAGAACAGCCCCGGCGAAGTCTCACGCAGGTCAATGTACTCGGGCTCACCAGGCTGGCTGACTGTTCCGCCGTTGAATAGTGCAGCCGCCAATTCAAGCGAGTGGCTCGACCGCGTGCAATCAAGGAAGTCCGGGTAGGAGACGTTCTGTTTGCCGAAGAGTTCTGCATTCCACTCAACGGATTGTCCGTGGACACCAACCAGCCGGTCGGGGGCAGGGAAAGGCAACGGCTTCAGCAGGACGCCATTGACGAGCGTGAACATCACAGTCGTTGCGCCAGTTCCCAATGCGAGCGTCAGAAGCGCAACGGCTGCAAATCCAGGACGTTGTCGTAGCATCCGTATCGCATAATGGAAGTCTTGCCATAAATCTTCCAACCATCGCGTTCCGCGCGCATCGCGGCACTCTTCCTTCACCTGTTCGGGGCCACCGAGAGCCATACGCGCCCGCCGTCGCGCTTCCGTAGGATTGACGCCAGCGGCGATCATCTCAGAAATGTGCTGGTCCAAATGAAAGCGCATTTCCTTGTCGAGTTGCTCTTCCATCTTTTTGCGCCGCAGCAGTCGACGCCACCAGTTCATTCCGCACCGCCTTCCGACAATTTCAGAATGAGAGCAACGGCCTCCGTCAGGCGCTCCCAGCTAGCCACTTCTGTTTCGAGTTGAGCGCGCCCCTTACCCGTGAGGCGGTAGAATTTTGCTTCCCGACCAGTCTCAGTGTCCTTCCAGTCCGCCGCCAAAAGTCCCCGGTTTTCCAAGCGATGCAGAGCAGGATAAAGCGACCCCTGCGGAACTTGCACGACGTGCTGCGACACCTGTTCAAGGCGCTGCGCGATGGCATAGCCATGCATCGGGCCGAGCGCCACAACTTTGAGTAGTAATAGGTCCAATGTGCCTTGTGGCAGATCCGACTTCGGGTTCAACACCTACACCTCCAACTTCTGCATATATATTCTCAGACGTGTAGAAGGTCAAGGCGTTTCATCGTTATTCGCAACGTATTTCCCCACCTTCCAAATGACGATAGGCTTCTTTTCGAAGAGCATTTTGACTGGCTCGCTCCCAGCGCTTACGTCCCCTATCTGCCGGAGCTAGCCGGAATTTCCCAAGCCGCCGAAGCCGCCGGCGACGGCACAGTCGCCGGCTTTGCGCAAACCGCCTCCGATTTCATCCACGAAAATTTTGTCTATATGAAGGGTGCCATGCACGTGAACTCCTCGGTCCGTGATTCCCTCACGTTAGGTGCAGGCGTCTGCCAGGATTTTGCTCATCTCTTGTTAGGAGTCGTCCGGATGCGCGGCCTGCCGGCCCGCTATGTCTCCGGCTATCTGGTTAGCGGCAGTGCAGGCCCCGGCGCCAAACAAGAAGAAGTCATTGGCGGCCAAGCTTCACACGCCTGGGCCGAGATTTTCCTACCCGGCAACGGCTGGTTTGGCTTCGATCCCACGCTAGGCAAACCCATCGAACTCCGTCACATTCGCGTAGCCTATGGTCGCGACTGTGGCGACGTGCCGCCGGGCCGCGGCGTATATAAAGGTCGCGCCGGCCAGAGCCTCTCCGTCGACGTGCGCTTCCGCCCCGCCCTGGACGATTCCGGTCATGAACAAATCGCCGAACCGTCCTCCGAATCCGACGCCTCCCAAGACCCCGTCCCCGAGCGTCAGCAACAACACAGCCAGCAATAATCCCGATTCATTGTCCCGATTCACAGTTTCCACGGGCGCGCGGGAAGGATCGAACCGACTTTGCAACAAAAAGTACTTGACAATGGGAAGTCCCGCGGTATCCTAATCCTACCAACCGAGCCTATCCGCCTAATCAAGAAACGGAGGCGAATCATGGAAGGTACACATGCAACTCCATCCCAACCGCTCACCAATTCCCGATCCGGCTCGTTCCGACCAATCCTCTCCGACGCCATCCATTTCTGGGAGATACGCCGCGTCTTTTACAACCTAGTCCTGGTCACTGCCTCTCTCGCCTGGCTGATCGCCACTTGGCCCCATTTCCGCCCGGCATTCAATCTCATCTATCTTCCACCTATCGCCGTCCTGGCGTTACTCGCCAACGTCTGCTACTGCGCCGCGTACATGATTGACATCCCCATGCAGCGCTCTACTCTCACCGCCGCCTGGAGGCGTTACCGCTGGATCCTCTGGCTAGTCGGAACTCTCTTCGCCCTGCTCCTCGCCAATTATTGGATCGCCGACGAAATCTATCCCGACTTCCACTGATCCGATCGGCGCCCAAATCGCAATAAAAACAGCTACTTCCCCACCACCAGAATCGCAAACGAATCCGGCACCAGCGCCCCTCGCGCAGGCCGTTCTCCCGGTGCTGGAGGAGGTGGCGGAGTAAACTCCGCGCCAATCAGCAAAATGTGTCCGGTCTTTCCATCAAGCGTCAGCGTCTTCGCGCTCTGCATTGTCTGCACCGTCTGCTCCACCACAAAACTGGTCGGACTATTTTCCTTAATCACTGTCAGCGTCCCATCGCGCTGCGAACTAAAGGCTTCCATGGTGTCAGGATTAAACACTGCTCCGTCTACGCCATTCCCGATCGGCAAGCTCGTAATAAACTTCCCGTCCACCGAGCTCAGAATCGCCATCACCTGCGGCTCGTGGCAGGCCGCAAACAAAACGTGATTCTTCACATCAAAAGCCAGCCCGCCCGGCCCGCCGCACTTCCCCGCCAAATCATAGTGCGCGGTCACGGTCATCGTCTTCGCGTCCACCACCGCGATGTTGTCCTTGTCTTCGATGTCCACATATAAATGACCAGACCCGTCCGTAACCGCCTGCTCCGGCGCTCCCCCCAAATCAATCGTCCCGACAATCGACCCATCGGCCGCATTAATCACCGTCGCATTCGGAGCGCGGTGACTGAACACATACACTCGCGCATTAAACGGATCAAACAGAATCCCGTCCGGCCCGCCATCCACATCAATCGACTTGATCGTCGCCAGCGTCTTCGTATCCCACATCACCACCGGCTTGCTGCTCCCAAACCCATGCCCCGACTTCGGGTCCACCGCCGCCCCGCGCGCATTCGCATTCGCAATCGTTCCGACCGATGCCAGCGTATCCAAATCAAACACCGTGATCCGCGCTCCAGTCTGACCCGTTCTCGGTATGTACAATCGGCGTCCTGCTTCGTCCGCATAGACATAATCAAATCCGCCGTCCCCTCCCACTTTCGCCGTCTTCAATACCTTGTAAGGCCCCGCCGGTGCCTGCTGTCCAAATCCAAAGCCCGCAAACGATAAGATCGCCATTGCCATCACAACTGTCGGAAAAACTCCTCGCATAACATTCCTCCTCAGCGCTCTATTGTCCTTACAGCTCACCCAGTCGCGCCGAAGTATACACCTCGCAAGCTGTCTGTAAGTTAAACGCAATCGTCTCCACTCCGACCGATCCTCTCTCCGACCCACCTTCGCTCCGACCGATCCGCACGCCCACACCGTCATTTCGAACGGAGCAAGCCGACGCCTCCTCGCTCCGCCTCGCTCCTGCGAGGCGGTCGGCTTGCGGAGAGAGAAATCTCTCTTCCTCTTCCTCAATCTGGCCCGTACGTCGCTCTTTGCGGAAACGCTACTCAGCGGCCTGCCGCCCACACCACCGTTATAGCAATAAGCAAGTCTATGGGACTATAATGCCGCCCAAAGGAGTACCTCCCGATGGCCGACCAGAAAGAAGCACAAAGGACATTTGCAGCGCGATGGTTCGAAGAAGTGTGGAATAAGTCGAGACGCGAAGCCATCGACGAAATGTTTCCCGAGGAAGCTGTCCTTCACGATGGCAGCGCTAAATATCGTGGCCCAGCGGAGTTCAAGCGTTTCTACGATGCTCTTCGCGCGCAATTATCGGACGTTCGGGTGACCCCACTCGAAACCATCTCCGAAGGCGACATGGTCTGCACGCGCTGGTCATCCACGGCAAAACATTCCAGCACGGGCAAACAACTGGCAGTCACCGGCATCAGCATCCTCCGCTTCGAGGACGGCCGCCTCGTAGAAGCCTGGCAAAATTGGGATCAGCATGGCATGCTGCAACAGCTCGAAGACGCTGCCCCCAAAGCGTTCTTCCAAACCGCGGGATGAACAGAAAGCCCTTCCATCCAATAGCACCGCTGATGTCTCACAACTCGCTGATCTCCACGTCCTGCTGATTCAGGAGAGATTCTGTCACCTGCGGCGAGCGGCTCGCTGGATGGGCGATGCTGCACGGTGCAGACCACGCCTGCTAGCCTTCGCGACCTTGCTTGTTTTCAAACTTGCGGCGGCGGCTTTTCGAGTCTTCCGCACGGCGGCTTTGCTTCCTCTCGCAAGCCTCTTGCCCTCCCGTTCCACAACATGGGCCGCGCTACTTCGAGCCAGAACCTTTTGCGCTGCATTGGCCTTCGCGGCGATGGTGCCCAGCGCTGACCCAATCGACTCCGCCAAACTAGTCAGAAGCGCTGCATCCTTGGTGCGTCTACGTGCGTGTGCTTTCATTTGCTGGCTCCTTTTTATTCTTGGAAGGCCCTGCCTTACCGCTAATGGGGCGTCTTCCACTCCAGATTTGCTGATGCCTAATTTTGCAAGATCTAGGCTCCTTTGGCCTGGTTGTACGCGCTGTCGCCGGCCTCAATCGCGTCCTGCACTTGGTCCTTTGCCAGATCCACGGCCACCCCCCGATCCCGCCACCGCCCCGCCAACCCTGACCCTATTACCCACTCCTTCTTCTCTATCCGCCCTCTAGAATCCGCACTCACAGAAAAACCGGGGGTGGGGGGGCCATCTATCTCGAGCCATCTTGGACAAGCGGGTTACTCACTACTCCCCACTCACTACTCACTGTTCGTTCGTCAATTATTAACCGTCGACCGGAACGCCGCCCCATCTAACAGCGGCTGCAAACTATGCAAGACCTGGGGTAGATCAGCGGCGAGCGTAGTCACGGTCAAAACGCCGACCGAAGACCCGCTGCGCGCATAAATGCGGCGGTAGACCAGTTCCCTGCCGTCCTTGGTCGAGTGGCGAACATCGACCGCCATGCTTTCGTCGGCGCCATCCACACGCGGCGGCATAGTCGGCTCGATTTTGGGATCGCGGAGGTACCCGCGCAGCATGCTGATTTGCGACTCCACAAATTGTTGCAAGGTGATTCCGCCGAGCAACTCTTCGGTAGCCGCCAGGCTGCTCGGAAATTCCTCGTGGCCCGATTGCTGGAGTCCAAATCCTTCTTGCACTTGCCATTCGGCCGGCGCGGTAGGAAACGACCAACCCATCACCGAGAATGCGAGTCCTCGCGATCTACCCGCTTCGGCGAGAGCGGGGCGCCCCGCAAACTTCCGCGCAATGTGAGGTGCAATACCCGCTGGCGGTTGATCGACACGCGGCGGTTTCGCACCAGCGCCGGGCGGGTCTGGAACGGCGGGAAATCTCGGCGGCTCTTCCACCCCCGGGGGCGCACTCTTGGCAGGAGGCTCTCGCATGGGCGGCAATCTTTGAGCAGGTGGCGGTTCTTGCGCTCCAGGCATTCTTCGAGCGGGTAGCTGGCCGGCAGCATTCGGCGCAGGACGCGAATCTGCAGCTTCGTCCAAGTCAGTGGTCCGCATGACTGGCAACGGAACTTCAGAGACCGGCGTTTCCAGGGCAGGAGGTGGCTGCTCGGGAGCAGTAGGTGGCACAACTTCTTGAGGGGGCATCAAGGAGGCGAGTTTGGCGTCGGCAACGATCTTCACCGCGAAAATCGTTTGGCCACCCTTGATTTCATCGCCGTTGGCGAGCATCGCCTCATGAACCCGCGCTCCGTTGAGGAACGTGCCGTTGCTGCTTTTGCGATCCTGGACGCGGCAGCCCTGCGGCGCACACTCGACGGCAAAGTGCACGCCGGACATGAACGTGTCGTCCGGAAAGGCAAACTGCGCGCGCCCGGCCGCTCGCCCGACGAGCAGAGTATGACCCGTGAGGAGCGAGATTTTTTGACCGGCAAGCGGACCGGATTTGACTTCGAGAATGATTCCCATCGGCGGGTTATTTCCAGTTGTCTAGATCATTTGCAAGCCGAAGTATTTTACTGGCCAGCGCGAGGCCCAATTTCTCGAAGCTGCGGCTGACCAAGGCACAGCTGTCCAGCGAAAGTTCCTGGTCTGCCCCTCGATGAGGCGTTTGCCGGCGCGCGTCCATGATAGACGAACGCAAGCCCCCGCGAAATGGCCTATACAGATGGGAACGACGGCAAGAGAGAAGATTGCTGCCTTAGTTCTTACCGGAAAAGGAGATGGCGGAAAGGACGGAATCGTAGATGGGACGGACGGAGTGCAGATCCTTTTCGAGGGTGGTGAGGGTGAGGACGCCAAGAATCGAGCCGCATCGAGCATAATCGCGGCGTAAGAAAACTGAAGGGCCCTCTTTGGAGCTGTACTGGATTTCGAACGCGACAGTTTCCAGCGAACCGTGGATGGCGGTCGGGACGGCGACGTCGATTTTCGGCTTAGGCAGATATTCGCGAAACATCTTGATGTGTGCGTCGACATAGTGCTGGAGAGTGAGACCGGGGCCGAGCGGTTCTTCCATTGCGCCAATGCTAGACGGAAAAGCGTCCTTGACGACTTGTTGAATGCCAAGACCTTCCTGAATTTGCCATCCGTTGGGAATATTGTGGAAAGCCCAGCTCCCGATCACAAGTACTGGCAGTCTTGGAATTGCGGCGCCAGGATTTTGGCCGGGCCGTTCTTGAAACGCAGGGGATGGCGCAGACATGGCGGGGACCTTGTGAGCGCCCTCGGGCGTCAGCGAGGGACCCTGCGGAGAAACCGGGGCTACAGGAGGGAGAGCTGGCGCACGAACTGGAGTCGGACTGGGGATTTCTTTTGGCAGAACGGCCTGCGATTGCGCGGCGGAGGGAGGTTTAGGCGCAAACGGAGCTTGAGCAAAGGACTGTTGGCTGGATACGAGTGCAGAAAGCTGGTCGTCCGGAACGATGCGGACCACGAAAACGGTTTGGCCGGATTTAATTTCGTCACCGTTGGCGAGAGTGGCTTCTTTGGCGCGCGCGCTGTTCAAAAATGTGCCGTTGCTGCTTCCCTTATCGATGACGCGGCTGCCCTTTTCATCGCATTCGACAGCGAAGTGCACGCCGGACATTTGATTGTCGTGAGGAACGGCAAATTGGGCCCGGTCCGGTGTGCGGCCGATCACGAAAGACTGGCCCGTGCGAGCCGTTACTATCTGACCGGCAAGAGGACCGGATTTGATCTGAAGAGCGATTCCCATCGTCGCTTTATTTCCAGTGGTCCAGATAATTTGCCAACCGATATAGCTCCTGGGCCAGTTCGGGGTCGAGTTCATCGACGGCGCGGCTGGCCATGACGCCGAAGGAAAGCTTTTTGATCTGCTCGTCGGTCGGCCGTTTGCCACCTCGCGTCCACTCATAGACGAACGCAAGCTGGCGCGAGATGGATTGGAGAAAGGCGTCGCCAGGATTCGTAAGATTGAGGCGGTTGATGCCGGCGCGGGCTCGAGCGAGCGCGGCGTCAAACTCTGCAAAGTTCAGTATTTCACTCATGGATTCGTCGGCTTGAACAGATCGCGTGTGGCTGAATCGACCACCATTTGCGTGCCGCCTCCCTTGGTATTGATAGGATTTTTCGGATCAGTCCAATTGTCGACGATGGGCGCAGCGGTGGAACGCAGCGCCTTGCCCTTGGGCGTGGCGAAGGCCTTCTGAACGCGAATGTTGGGATCATCGTTGAGGCCAAGCTGGTCTCCCGTTTGATGGCCGAGAGGATCAAAGAAATTTCCCGGCTTGCCGCTTGTCTTTCGCACATACTGCGACATTTGAGCCGGAGGAGGAATATCCACGACCTGGACGGGCTTGTTGAGATCGATGCCTTTGAGGTCCTGCGAGGCGCGATCAGCGCCGAGCCCAGGTTTGCCATTGTAAAAGTCCCGTACGACTTTTTCGCGGGCGGCAATTTGATCGGGCGAATTTCCCGAACTTGTGGCCAGTGCCCGGTCTGCATCAGTGACCACCGGTGCGGCGGCAGGGGCAGGAGAAGCGGGCGGCGCTGCAGCGCCGGTTACTGCGGGTGCAGCGACGCCTGGGAGCGAGGGAGAGGAAGGAGCCGAAGGCGCAGAGGGCGCGGGTACGCCGGCTTCGCCGATCATGACCGTGAAACAACCAAGGACGATTACGCCGCCGTGGGCGGTGGGGTCGCCGATGCGTGCCGCCATCAGGCCGCCGATCAAAACGGTTGGCGAACCCATCACAATGATATCGGGGGGACCAACGCACGTGAGCATGTCGGTGATGCGAGCGGCGGGAAGAAAACCGATGAGGACGGTGGGTTCGCAGGGCGGAAGGATGGGGCCACCCACGTGAGGAACGAGCACGGTGACCATGGGGCAAACATGCATGTCGGTTGTGCGGGCTGCTGGTGGCATGTCAGTATCGAGCTGTAAGTTGCTAGTTCTAAGTTCTCAGTTTTACTTCTTCATTCTCGGCCAAATCCATTCTCGAGAAAACTCATTTGGTCAAATAAACTACAACTACATTTTGTCACCTTTGCTGCCGTCGTCGGCGGTGTCGGGATCCTTGGGATCCTTGGGGCCAGTCGGGCTTGAAGGGCTGCCGGAGCCGGCGGCGCCTCCGCTATTGATCAGAACCAGCGTACCGGAAATAGCCACGCCTGCCGGGCCGATGTTGATGAAATTTCCGGAGGCCATGATGGTTAATTCCAACCCTGCTTCGATGACGACATTCATTCCGGCTTTCAGGTGGATTTCCATGCCAGCCTCGTGAGCGTAATTCTGGCCGGATTTTTCTTGCAGGTTTTGGCCAACCTGCAGCGACATGGTCTGGCCGACTTGCACGTTTTGATTGCCTGTGACGTTTAACGAAGTGTCTCCGCCGACTTTTTCATTCTGATCTTTGGCGATTTGGATGTCTTGCTCGCCTTGGATTTTTTCTTTCTGGTCACCCTGGACGATGAGACTTCGGTCGTTACCGACAAACTCACGCGAATCATGTTCGACGCGAAGGTCCATGTCCCTTTCGGCGTTCATGAAGATTTGTTCGCTTCCTTTTTTGTCTTCGAAGCGCAGCTCGTTCCAGTTGCTTGAGCCGCCTCCTTTGGTGCTGCGTGTGAGGAAGGTGGTACGGGTCATGTTGTCGGGCAGAGTGTACGGGGGCATCTGTTCATCGTTATAGACGCGGCCGGTGATGATTGGGCGGTCGGGGTCGCCTTCAAGAAACTCGACGATGACTTCCTGGCCGATGCGCGGAATATTGATAGCCCCCCAATTCTTGCCGGCCCAGGGTTGGGAGACGCGGACCCAGCAGGAACTGTTTTCGTCCTTTTTGCCAACGCGATCCCAAAAAAACTGCACTTTGACACGGCTATACTTATCGGTCCAAATTTCCTCCCCAGACTTGCCAACAACCACGGCAGTTTGTGGACCGTGAACAATTGGCCTGGGCGTAACTCGCGCAGGCCGCAGCAGAACGGAAAAAGGGATGCATGTGAACTGATTTGTGTAGAGTTCCTCCGCATCTCCCCCTGAGCCAGAGTAGCTCCCGCCGACAGTGGCCGAATGATGAACTTCGGTAATGACATAGGTTTTGTTCATATCCGCAACCGAGTGACCTGAAAGATCAAAGCGGTAACCCGCAGCAAAGGTCCTGCAGTTCGACGAGCCAGTTCCAAAGTAGTGGACAGCTTCTTCCTCTTGCATACGAATACGCGTGACCGTTTCCCCGTCGGCTTTTTTAGTGTATTCACCGGGATAGTCAAAAATTTCGTACTTTTCATTCTCGCCAACTTTGAATACGGTGTCTTCTTTGGTGAGCAAATTCGTGCTTGGAGTTTCGAAGTTGTAGTCCGTGAGTGCGTATTTGCCTGGGCGCATTTCCTGTTCGACTTGCCAAGCCGAAACCACATCTTCCTCCTTCACGAAAGATCCCGAGGCATGATCAAAGCGAGCTTTGGACTGAACCGGACACGGTTTGTGGGCGTTGGGATCATTCGCCAGCACGAGCGTGTGCTTATCCTTCTCATGCTCAAAGAAATAGAAGATTCCGTACTGTTCCATGAGGCGTGAGACAAAATTAAAATCAGTCTCTCGATACTGCACGCAATACTCCCGCACTTCAAAGCTTCCCTGAACGTTGAGCTTGAAATCGTTAAGTCCGCGATCTTTGAAGACCTTCGAGACGATGTCCGGGATAGTCATATTCTGGAAGATACGGCAGTTAGCGGTCCTGGTAAGAAACCAGAGCCACGGCACGACGACAGCCTGGTAGTAGGTAAAGCGATCATCCGCACCATTCTGTGCGAAGCGACTCACGAATCCATTGAGGTAGCGCAGACTGCCGTCCGCCAAATGAATCAAAAGGTTAACGCGCTGCCCGATAATTTTCTCTGGCTCTATCGAAGGTTTTTCGGAAAGCAGCTCCAAATGGAATGAAAAGAGGTCGGAAACATGTTCCTGCCCCCTTAGGGTATGCAGAAGTAACACATCCTTACCGAGGGGTGTTTCGAGCCGAATGATTCTGTTGTCTTGCGTAAAAGGCATGATTCAGCTCCAAGTCAGTCGGATTGGGAGACTTCATTCATCTGATCAGCGAATTCGGATTCCAGAGGAAAGACTGGGGGAGCGGTGAACAACATGTGGATCGGAAAGTTGGAGCCCAGGCGAGTTCGTGGGTTTCCCAAGCGGGCCTTTACCCAATCTTCCACTGTTTGGCTGGAATCTGCGGCGGAATCAAAATAGTATGTGATTCCCTGGGCATGTTTGACGGTCATCCGAAACTTGCCCTCATCGAAAGACCACCAACAGTTGCTCGGCTTGGCCAAATCATCCTTGCCGCAGATGCCAGGGGATTTGGGACCCTTATGGTATTGCACAAATTGTGACCCGATGGACGGATTGAGTGCGCCGTATATAGTCCTCACTTCCGGCGCGACTAGATGTTCTGCACCGAGAAAACGAAGGACGACCGACATCGTGTCCTCCTTCTGCCCGAGTCTGCAGCCACGAATTTGGACGTCCTTCAATTTTGCGCCCTGAACGGCCTTCATAGAGTTGAGCAGGTCATTCAACTCATGGTCCTCAAGATTCAGCGCTTTTCTCTGACCTTCGAGCCACTGCGTGACGGCTTTTTCCGCTTCGTCCCGCTCCGCTGCCTCGTATTGTGTGCTGTTTTTTTCAAGCGTCTCGAGTTCGCGTTTGTGATTACCTGGCGCAGAAAGAATCTTTTCCCTGGCCTGTTTAAGCTTAGCTCTCTGCCCTTTCCGATGACGGACGTCATCCTGAAAGGCCTGAGGTTCACCTTCTGCAAGCAAGGCCTGCAACGGCTCTTTCTTGCGATCCTCGGGCCGCATGATGCGTTTGAGGAGTTCGTCCCAGTCCTCGACCCTCTGCTTTTCTTTTGGAGTTTTGCTAATTAAGTCGAGCCCAGTCTGTATACGGGCAATTTCCATTAGGAGGCATAAGGACGAGTTATTCGTACCTCCCGCTGCGGATTTCTTTTTTGGCCGCTTCACAAGTCGCATAGCCATTCCGTTTGGGTCCGCGTGGGTGACAATTAGGATATAGGGATTGCCTACTGTTTGGATCTGATCCAGCAGGGAAAGCAAATCACCGCGAAAAGATTTTGTAGGAAGCACAACCTTTCGTGGGCCGTCCGTTGCAAAGGTATTGTAAAAGCGGACGGCTTCCGGCCACTGGGTTTCGTCCACAAATACGCTATAGTCCGCCACACCGATGCCCTCTAAGACCGAATGACTGCCGCCTTGCATGCGGTCGCCATAGAATACAAATATCGGTGGCGCAAGCGAAGGCAATTTGCGAAACAAAAGAATTTCTAGAACGCGGGGCACAACGCATTTGAATGCCCCATTCAGCGGCAAGTTCACGACAATGCAGGCCTGCCTTGCTCTCGGCTATTTTCATGACTCTTCAGGAATACCCAAATGAACCGTTCTCGGCGACGCAGACGTGGATGGCTGACGGCTTCTGGTGCTCGGCCATACGGCTCAACAGATAACGCGAAACATCCGGAAGCATAGTGTTGGTCAAGATATTGTCAACGTTACGGGCACCGGACTCGACTTCGGTGCAGCGCTTTGCGACTTCGGCTACTACGCCTGGTTCGTAGGTCAGCTCGATTTTGTGATTTTCGCGGATCCGGCGCTGGATCTTCGCGAGTTTGAGCGTGACGATTTGCTTCATGGCTTCGTCGCGCAGCGGGAAATACGGGACGGTTACCAGACGGCCCATGAAGGCGGGCTTGAAGATTTTGTTAAGTTCGGGTTTCAGAGCTTTGGCCAAGCCATCGGCGCTGGGAGTGGTTTCGGGATCGACAGTTAGTTTCATAAGAAGATCGGTGCAGGCGTTGGAGGTGAGAATGATGATGGTGTTCTTGAAATCGATCTCGCGGCCTTCGCCGTCTTCCATCATGCCTTTGTCGAAGACCTGGTAGAAGAGTTCGAGAACATCGGGATGAGCTTTTTCGCATTCGTCGAGCAACACAACAGAATACGGGCGACGGCGGACGGCTTCGGTGAGTACACCTCCTTCGCCGTAGCCGACATAGCCTGGGGGCGAGCCTTTGAGACTGGAGACGGTGTGGGCTTCCTGATACTCGGACATATTAATGGTGATGAGATTGCGCTCGCCGCCATAGAGAAAATCTGCGAGGGCAAGCGCGGTTTCCGTTTTGCCAACGCCGCTGGGGCCGACGAGCATGAAGACGCCAACGGGTTTGACGGGATCGTCCATGCCAGCGCGGTTCGTGGAGATGCGCTGAGCGATCGCTTCCAGGGCGTGGTTTTGCCCGATGACGCGGACGGCCATTAGATCCTTCAGATTAAGCACGGTATTGATTTCGTCTTGCTGCATTTTGCCGACGGGAATACCCGTCCAGGCGGATATGACTTCACCGACGATTTGGGTGTCGACGCACACGCGCATGAGAGGTGAATCATCCTGCAAAGCGTCGAGCTCGGCGTTGAGTTTTTCTAGCTCGGCACGAAGGGCGGATGCATCCGTTGCGGGTTGCGCGGCGGTGCCCGCCGAAGCGGACATGGCGGCGGGCGCGGCAGCAGAAGGAGCCACAGCCGCTTCGAGTTGCGTACGAATGTCGCGAATACGCGAAACCAGCGAAAGTTCCTTGCCGCGGCGCTCTTCAAGCGTTTTGAGACGCGCCGCGACTTCCGTTCGCTGCTTGGCGATATTGGCGAGGCGTTCCGAATGATCGACACCGACAGCGGCTTCGCGTTCCAGGACGCGCTGCTGGACGTCGAGGTCGTCGGCCTGGCGCATGGCATCCTCGATCGCTGGCGGAGTGGCGTTCTGTCCGAGAGAGAGGCGGGCGCAAGCCGTATCCATGACGCTAACGGCTTTGTCGGGAAGTTGGCGGCCTGCGAGGTAGCGATGTGAGAATTTTGTTGCGGCGTGGACCGCTTCGTCCAGGATTCGCACGTTGTGATGTTTTTCGAGAGACGCGACGATTCCGCGCAACATGACTCTGCACTGTTCTTCGGTGGGCTCTTCGACTTTAACGACCTGAAAGCGCCGCGCAAGCGCGGCGTCTTTCTCAAAGAATTTTTTGTACTCAGACCAAGTGGTGGCTGCGATGGTACGGAGTTCGCCACGTGCCAAGGCGGGTTTGAGCAAGTTGGCAGCATCGCCTTGCCCCGCTGGGCCACCCGCTCCAATCATGGTGTGCGCTTCGTCGATGAAAAGAATGATAGGAGATGGAGAGGACTTCACTTCTTCGATCAACCCTTTGAGGCGATTTTCAAATTCACCTTTGACGCCGGCTCCGGCTTGCAATAGCGCGAGATCGAGCGAGCGGATAGTGACATTTTTGAGCGGCGGCGGAACGTCGCCGGCAGCGACGCGCAGCGCGAACCCTTCGACGACAGCGGTCTTGCCGACGCCCGCTTCACCGGTGAGGATGGGATTGTTCTGACGGCGGCGCGTGAGGATGTCGATAATCTGACGAATTTCGTGATCGCGACCGAGGACGGCGTCAATTTTCCCGGCTTTGGCGTTGGCGGTGAGATCGATAGTGAACTGATTCAGATTTTGCTGTTTTCCCGCGGCGGGAATGCCTGCGGCACCCTGCGGCAGACCTCCGGCGCCGATGGGAACGGCCTGGGCGGTTTCCTGGTCCTCTGGCGAACCGGCGACGATGTTCCAGAAATCTTTGTGTAGTGCTTCGGCGCCGATCTTCTGGAATTCGCGCGTGACCTCGCGCATGAGGCGCGACAGATCGCCGGAACTGGCAATCGCGAGAATGCAAAAACCGGTGCGGATTTGCGCGGAACCGAAATCAATGGAGCCGATGGTCCAAGCTTCGGAGAGCATGTCCGTAAGCGTGGGGCTGAAAGCGGGGGTGCGGGCGTTTCCGGACTTCAATTTATCGAGACTACGCGTGAGATCCCCGGTAAGGCGGGATTTATCGACGCCAAATTGTTTTAAGACCCGGGAAAGATCGCTATCGGTGACGTCGAGTAACTTGAGAAGGAAATGCTCGACCTCGATGTCATAGTGAGTGCGCGCCAGGCAAAAACCCGCCGCGGCCTCGAGAGTATTCCGAGTGGTATCATTGAGTTTTCCGATCAGACCTTTTAGATTTGCCGTCATGACAACCTCGCTTCGCTAAACATTGAAAATAGTTTCTTCCGGATGACGCTCCATGGGCTTTGATTTCATCCAACTGACCCAGCCGAGCTGCGGGGCGCCGTCGCCTTCGCCGCCGAGTTGGCAAGGCGGAACTTCCTCTCGTTTGAGAATGAGCTGGACTTCGAAATCGATCTCTTCGTTGGTCCAAAAACGCAGGAGAGCGCGGAGCGGCTCGTAGGCCGAGCCGTTGGGCAGAAAATCCAGATAGTTTTCGAGATTGAGCGGCCCGATACGGATTCGCGCGCGTGACTGCTGGTTCCATACCTCGTCGCCGACAACGGCACCCCTACCCAATTGTTCGGAGGGCGTGGAGCGCTCACCAATGCAGCATTCTGTGGCGTCATCCAGGCGGAACCAGCCGCCGATTAGCTGGATCACTTCCACGGAGACTTCGAAATAATCGTTCAGGAGCAGCTCGAGAGCATGCGCGGAATGAGGCCGTTGGCCCAGGATGCCGGCAAAAAAAAGAAACGCGTCGTCGGGGACCGCGAGGCGCTCCTGCAAGCCGAGCGTGCCAAGACCGATTAGATCGAGCAGATGATGAGAGAAGCGATCTCGCTCCCCGCGCTCGTACGAAACGGCAAAGCGATATTTTTCCCACGCCTGGTAGAAAAACGAAAGCATGCGGTGATGAAAGAGGTCGAGAAAATCAGAGAGCGTTTTATCGCCGGAGCGCAGGCGAGCAAGAATGAGAGTCGTATAGAAGTGCGGGAGCGGACCCTGTGGGCCGGTGACACCCATGAAATTAACTGCCAGAGATGGCGTCTTCCCGTCTGGCCAATCGATGGACTGGATTTCGCTGGCGGGAAAAGAAAGCGAAGGGTGAGCGCCGAGGCGCGCGACTTCATCGGATGGATTCGTAAAGCGGCCGAGAGGCTTGCGATCGGGCGCCATGCGCTCAAGCAGTCGAATCGCCTGGAAGAATTCGAAGCGATAAGGTTCGCTGCGAAGCAGTTCCTCGACTTCCGAAAAATCTACAGGAGAATCACTTCCCCCGCCCGGGGTGGCCATTGACGGAGAACCTCCTTTCTTTGCTGGGTGCGGACGGCGAGTTGGCTGAAACTGTTCAGCGAAGCATAATGGCCCAGAAAGTATTCGAGAACGCTAGCGAATAGAAAAACGCCTCCGCCGACGAATTGTTCTTCGTCGAATTCCATTTCGACACGGTGACCGCGGACAAAACCGATACCATTTTCCGAAATGACGCGTGCAAAGTGGCGCGTGCTGGATAATTTCATCAATCCGGCGACTTGCCTTTCGTTAAAACCGGATTCTCCGAACGTATAGAGGCGGAGAATTTCCTGGAGAGATTCCTTGCCTTCCTCCACAATGGAAAGATAGTTGAGAGAGAGGTGGGAGATGAGGCGCCAGAGCATTCCTTTGCCAGTGGGAGGGCGGACGGAAGCGGAAGGCTTGCGCAAGGCCACGATGCGTTTGATGGAGGAGATGCCTTCGAGTTCGAAATCTCCCCGTTCATTTCCCATCGGGAGACGGT
>DATDHE010000495.1:0-8414 GCA_036521695.1 Candidatus Acidiferrum sp.
GCCGAGCTTTTCCTCGCGCTACCCTGGCTCTATCTTCTGTTCGCGCTCCGCGCGTTCTTACCTCTCGCGGTAAGCCCTCTCGAAGCATTCCTTCTCGTCGTAATTGTCATCGGCATGGTCGGCTGGACGCGGCCCGCCCGCTTGGTCCGCGGAGTTGTGCTTAGCGTGAAAGAGCGCGACTTTGTCCGCGTCGCGCGAGGCTTCGGCGCTTCCGATATTTATTTGTTGCGCCGCCACATTTTGCCGGAAACAGCCAGCGTGCTCCTGACCCAAGCAGCTATTCTCATCCCTCAGTTCGTCCTCGCCGAAATGACGCTGTCCTTTCTTGGCCTTGGCGTCCCTGAACCCATGTCCAGCTGGGGAAATCTCCTCTCCACCCTTCAGCAATACAACGTCCTGGTCTCCTATTGGTGGATGTACTTGCCCGCTCTGGCAATAGTCCCGTTCTTTCTCGGATACCTCAGTCTCGCGAGTGCATTGCAGCAGCGCACTAGCCCGTCCAAGATAGAAGAGAAGAGTAGTTGGAACCCATCATGAGAAACGAACGCACCTCTTCCCAGCGCTGCCGCTTCTCCGTCAGCCTCTTTCTGGCCTGTGCCTCAACTATTGCGCAGCCTGCCAGGGGAGTTCCCTACTCGCAGCAAATGAATGCGGAGGAAGAGCTCCTTGCTTTGCCAGGAGAAATCGGCCGCTCCGGCGGCCGTCTCGTCGTCTCGCTCCGCTCGGAACCGAAAACTCTGAATCCCTTAACCGCGGCAGACGTTTCCTCTCGCGAAGTCATCGGCGCGATGCAAGCCGACCTCGTCCACATCAACCGCGCAACGCAACTCACCGAACCGGCCCTCGCCAAATCCTGGAAAATCTCAGCGGACGGCCTCCAATACACCCTCACTCTGCGTCAGGGCTTGCGTTTCTCGGACGGGCTTCCTCTCGATGCCGACGATGTGCTGTTCACGTTCCGTGTCTACCTCGATGAAAATATTCACGCGCCTCAGCGCGACTTGCTTATCGTCGGCGGAAAACCCATCACGGTTCGCAAAGTGGATACGCAAACGCTCGTTTTCCAATTCGCAAAGCCTTACGGCGTCGAGGAAAGACTTTTCGACGGCCTCGCCATCTTGCCTCGCCATCTTCTCGAAAAACCCTATCAAGAAGGAAAGCTTGGACAACTCTGGACGCCGTCCACACCGCCAAACGAATGGGCGGGACTCGGCCCCTTTCGCCTGAAAGAATACGTCGCCGGCCAAAAACTGGTTCTGGAGCGCAATCCGTATTACTGGAAAACGGACGCAAAAGGAAATCGTCTCCCCTACCTGAAAGAACTTGTCTTTCTCTTCGTCCCGAGCGCGGATGCACAAGTCCTACGCTTTCAGAGCGGTGAGACAGACATCATCACCCGCCTTGGCGCGGAAAATTTCTCCGTCCTCTCTCACCAGCAACGCACCTACACTATGTCCGACGCCGGCCCCGGCCTCGAATACAACTTCCTTTTCTTCAACTTGAACGACCTAGGCGAAAAATCTTCCGCGGATTTCACTCGAAAACAGAAATGGTTTCGCGATGTGAAATTCCGGCAGGCGGTGTCTGCGGCGATCGATCGCGATGCCATCCTTCGCCTCGTCTATCAAGGCCGCGGCTCTAGACTCTGGGGCCCGGTCACTCCAGGGAATCGTCGTTGGGTAGATGAATCTATCCCCCATCCGCCTCGCTCCCTAGAACGTGCCCGCACGCTTCTGAAGGAAGCCGGCTTTTCCTGGTCCACCGAATCGAACGGCGAATCCACACTTATGGCCTCGGATGGCAAGCCCGTCGAGTTTTCCGTCTTCGCAAGCTCTTCCAACACCGACCGCACCAAAATGGCCACGCTCATTCAAGACGATCTAAAGCAACTTGGCATCCGCGTTCAGGTCGTTCCTCTCGAATTCCGCTCACTCATCGACCGCGTCACGCAAACCAAGGAATACGAGGCTTGCCTTTTCGGGCTCGCGAGTTTCGATGCCGATCCAAATTCCGATCTCAACGTCTGGCTATCCAGCGGCGGCACGCATCTCTGGAACCCCTCGCAATCGCATCCATCCACGCCGTGGGAAGCCGAAATTGATCGCCTCATGGAACAACAGCTTTCGACGCCCGGCTACGATCAGCGCAAAAAACTCTACGATCGCGTCCAGGAAATTCTCGCCGAGAATCAGCCCATGATTTTCCTGGCGAGCCCAGACATTCTTGTCGGCGCAAAAAACTCCATCGCCAATTTTCATCCGGCTGTTCTGGAACCTTATGCTCTTTGGAACGTTGAGCAACTCTATATGCGAAATGGCGCGGAGAATGCCGGCCGATGAGCCCGGTGATCACTAAAGCAAAAGCAGCGCAGCGGCCTCCAGGCGCATGGAGCGAAGAACGCTTGGTGAAAGAGTGCCTTTCCGGCAACGAAGTAGCCTGGTCTCTCCTCATCGAAAAGTACAAAGCACTCATCTATTCGATCCCCGTCAAGTATCGATTGCCTTCCCACGAAGCCGCCGACGTTTTTCAAGCCACTTGCGTCGAGCTACTGAGACATCTGTCCGAACTGCGCGAACCGCGCGCTCTTCCCAAATGGCTCATGCAGGTCGCTCACCATCAGTGCTACCGTTGGAAGCGGCAACAGCAGCGTGTCGTCAGCCGCGATGGAGACGCGGACATTCCTGAACCCGAGACGCCCGCCATCGCAGAATCTCTGGTGCAACAAACCCAGGAAGAGCAAATGCTCCGCGACGCCATGGCCGCGCTCTCGCCGCAATGCCGCCGCCTGGTTGAACTTCTTTTTTTTGAATCTCCCGCGCGCCCCTACAGCGAAGTCGCCGCAGAATTGGGTCTCGCCGTCGGCTCGATCGGCTTTACTCGCCAAAAATGCATGGATCGCCTGCGCAAGCATCTCGGCGATTTGGGATTTGACTGATGCCCACGGCCATCAACAAAATCCCCCGGGAAGAACTCCTCCTGCAATTGGCTTTTGTCGATAACGATTCCGACCGCCGCAAATTTCTTTCGCGCCACAAAGCGCTGATTCGCAGCGAGGTTGTAAAGCAACTCGCCGACTTGGTCCTCGAGAAAATCCGCGTAGACACAAAAGAAGCGCTGCATCTTGCTGAAGCAGCCGTTCTGGTCGGTCGCAAGCTGCGCCGCAAAGAAGACATCGCCCTCGGCACTCGCGCCAAAGCCAACGCTCTCTACGCCTGCGGAGATAATCGCGCCGCCGTCGAGCATCACGAACAAGCCATCGAAGCGTACGAATCCTTAGGCAACCTGAAAGAAGCCGCCCGCACTCTCAGCAGTTCCATCCAGCCGCTCATATTGCTTGGTGAATATGACCGCGCGTTCAAATCCTCCGGGCGCGCCCGCAAAATCTTCCAGCGTCTCGGCGAAACCCGCCGCATCGCCACTCTCGAAAATAACGTCGGAAATATTTTCCATCGCCAGGATCGCTTCAAAGAAGCCATGCTCCACTACCAGCGCGCCTGCGACACTTTTCACCATCATCAGGATTGGGAACACGTGGCCATGGTCCTGAGCAATATGGCCATGTGCCTAATTAGCTTGAACGATTTCTCCCGTTCTCTCGATTGCTACCAACGCGCACGCGAGCTCTGCCAACAGCACAACATGCCTCTGCTCGTCTCCCAAGCCGACTACAACATCGCCTACCTCTACTATTTCCGCGGCGAACATAGCCGCGCCATTGAAATGCTCTTTACCGCGCGCCGCGCCTGCGAACAATCCGGCGACCCCTATCATCACGCCCTCTGCCATCTCGATCTTTCGGAAATTTACCTCGAGCTCAACCTCAGCGAGGAAGCCCGCGAAATGGCCCATGAAGGCTTCCTTCGCTTCGAAAAACTCGGCATGGCTTACGAAGCCGCAAAGACTCTTGCCAACGAAGCTATCGCCTACGGCCAACAGGGAAAAACCGTCCACGCCCTCGAACGCTTCACAAAAGCCCGCGCCATGTTCGCCACGGAAAAAAATCTCGTCTGGCCCTGGCTCCTCGACCTCTATCAAGGTCTCCTTCTCTTCCACGAGGGTCGCTACTTTGAAGCCCGCCGCCTCTGCGCTGGCGCTGCCAATTTCTTCGATCAAACCGCCCTTCCCGGCAAAGCCGCTCTGGCGCATCTTCTCCTCGCGCGCATTGCCTTACAGGTTGGGGAACTCCCTGCGGCACAAACGGAAACGGACGCTGCCATCGCCAAAATCTCCGGCCTTCAGGCCCCAGTCCTCGCATACCAAACGCACTTCCTCCGCGGCCAGCTTGCCCAGACCCGCGGCGATCGTCCCGCTGCCTACACGGCCTATCAAGAAGCGCGCACATCGTTGGAAGCACTGCGCAGCCGCTTGCACGCCGAAGAACTAAAAATCTCTTTCGTAAAAAACCGCCTGCAGGTCTACGAAGCGCTCGTCGATTTGCATCTCAGCGGCGATGGCGGCGACGCTTCTGCCGCTGAAGCCTTCTCCTGCGTAGAAGCCGCCAAATCCCGCAGCATGACCGAAATGATTTTTCAGAGCGGCCAGAGCCTGCCATTGGGAAACTCAGGCCAGAGCGAACTCGTACGCAGAATTCGCGATCTACGCGAGGAATTAAACTGGTATTACCACCGCATCGAACTTGAGCAACTCCGCCCGGAAGACCGGTCTGCCAAACGACTTCAGCAACTTCAGGAAAAAGCCGTCTCCCACGAAAACGAACTCTTGCGCACCTTGCGGGAACTGCCCGCCCACGAACGCGAAAACGCCACTCTCGAAGCTCCGGCAGACTTTTCCCTCGAAAAACTACAAGCCGCTATCCCCGCCGATGCGGCGCTCATCGAATATTATTCGACGGGAGACCGACTGGTAGCCGCCGTAGTCACCAGAAATTCCATCGATATCACGCCCATCACAGTGTTTTCCCGCGTCCTTCATTTCTTGCATCTTCTCCGCTTCCAGCTTTCCAAATTCCGCATGGGCTCAACCTATACGCAACGCTTCGAACAACCATTGCTTCAAGCCACTCAAAGCCATCTCGAATCTCTCTATGCAGAGCTTATCGCTCCGCTGCGCTCTCATTTCCAAGCAAAACACTTGCTCTTCGTCCCCCACGGCCCTCTTCACTTCCTGCCCTTTCATGCCCTCAAGAATGGCGACGTCTATCTCTGCGACACCCACACCATTTCCTACGCCCCTAGCGCCACGGTCTTCGCCATCTGCCAAGACAAGCTTCCCAGCGACATGTCCGCCTCCCTGGTTATGGGTATCCCAGACGAGCGCGCCCCCCACATCTTGGCAGAAGTCCAATCCGTAGCATCGATCCTGCCGCACCCAGAACTCTTTCTCGGTGCGGAAGCCACCTTAGACGCTCTCAGAAAAAAGGGGTCCCAAAGCGCTCTGCTGCATATCGCCACGCACGGAACCTATCGTCAGGACAACCCCATGTTCTCCGGAATCCGGCTCGGCGATGGCTACCTTAACCTATACGATCTCTACCAGATGCGGCTCTCCGCCCGCCACGTTACGCTCAGCGGCTGCGCTACCGGTATGAACTTTGTCGCCGCCGGAGACGAGTTGCTCGGCCTCCAGCGCGGTCTATTTTGTGCCGGCGCAGCCTCCCTCCTCTTGTCCCTCTGGGACGTCCACGACCTAGGCACTGCGGAGTTCATGAAGGCCTTCTACAAGGGTTACATGGAATCCGGCAACATGGCCGTCTCACTCCAATCCGCCATGAAGCTGCTCCGCCAGCAGAACCCCCATCCTTACTTCTGGGCTCCTTTTGTCCTCGTCGGCCAACTCACAGTAAACAAAATATTTAACTAATTTCTGCCAAGCTATATTTTTTGACCTCCTACCCTCCCTTATGCAATGGGAGAGGTTGGTTCCTGGTCCCCGCTGGGGAGCGGAGGGTCAGAGAGGGAAATTAGGGGGAAGAGAGATGAAGCACTTTACAACAGAGGAGTGGGTCGATTTCGTGAATCACGTTATCACAAGCAGCCAGCGGGAAGCGATGCAGAAGCACCTCGCAACTGGTTGCAAAGGCTGTAAGGAGACGGTCTCGCTATGGCAAAGGGTCAGCAAAACGGCCGCTGCAGAGGCCAGCTACCAACCTTCAGCGGAGACCGTTCGGCTAGCCAAGGCAGCCTTCGCAACAACTGGCGCGGCCCTACCGCAAAAGGAATCTCAGGGCCTGATCGAGGTTCTTTTCGACAGCCTCCTGCAGCCAGCCGTTGCCGGCGCTCGATCGATCGTAATAGGCACAAGACAAATGCTTTATAGGGCAGACCCTTACCAGATCGACATTCAGATCGAGCCCAAGCCGGGCAGCAATCGCCTGGTTATCACTGGCCAGTTGCTTGACCTGGGCCATCCCGGCGTCATTGGCCGCGACATCCAAGTGACCCTCTCAAATCGGCGCGGAAACACCGTCCTGGCCGCCACAAATCAGTTTGGCGAGTTTTCCGGTGAGCTCGATAACTCGGGTGACCTGGAGCTCTCCGTCCCCGGCGAGACAGACCAGCCCATTGTCATATCCTTGCGAAACGCTTTGGGCAAATTGCCCGGAGGCCAGGCATGAACTCGGCCGCCGGACCACATTTTACAAGGGAGTCCCATTTTGGTACGGAAGTACCAAAATCCCTTGTAGCTCTTGATTGGCACCACGTAACCACCCGTACCATTTGCGCAAAAGAAAGACTCCGCAAAACTTAGCGGGTATCCCTTTGTGCGCATGTGCGGCCGGTTCAGAAGCAGGAGACCCGAAAGGGACTAAACACTATGAAACGTAACCTTTGCATCTTCGTGATTCTAGTCGCTCTTTTCTCCATCGGCACGCCCCCGTCAGCTGCTCAGAACCGCTACATTGTTCGCACGTCGGGGGGCCTCTCCTCCGTCCTGAGACTCTGCCTGTCCGCGAACTGCCAAGTCCAAGGATCCTTGGATGGCACGATGAACCGCACCTTTCTTGTGACCTCCTCAGGAAACTTAATCTCGAATCTGCTCGGCTTCGTATGCAATCTCCTCGAACAATTGCTGGGCATCGAAAGCGTTGAGGCAGACCAACTCCTGGCCCTCCCTCAGCCGTCCGCGACCACTATTCCCTCCGGTCTCTACGACAATGCTCCGGTGAACTATTACGGGGCCATCGTCACGCATGGCTACGCCGCGCAACCTGCCACCCAGATTATCCGCCTGACGGACGCCCAGAACGGCTTTAACGTCGCCGGCTCCGGCATCGTCGCCGTCATCGACACCGGCGTGGATATCTACCACCCGGTTCTCGTCCCGGTTCTACTTCCGGGCTATGACTTCACGCGCAATCAACCCGGCGCCTCGGAGTGGCTCGACGTTCCCCAACTGCAGGGCTCAACCATTAGCACCAATGGCGGCTCGAGCCAGCCTGCCTTCGTCCAGCAATCCAGTGTTGCCATTCTGGACCAGTCTTCGGTCGCCATTCTCGACGAAGGCGGCAGCTCTAACACAGATTTTGGCCATGGCACCATGACCACCGGCCTCGTCCACTTGGTCGCGCCGAATGCCCAAATCCTTCCCCTTAAAGCATTTGGCGCCAACGGCCAAGGCTATCTCTCTAACATCGTCGCGGCTCTCTATTACGCCGTCCAGCACAACGCCAAAGTTGTCAACATGAGCTTTGACGTCTCGACGCCCTCGCAAGCTCTTTCTCAGGCCATCGCTTACGCGAACCAATCCGGCCTGGTCCTCGTCGCCTCAGCCGGCAATGAGAACACTAGCTCGCCAGTCTACCCCGCTGCTTTCAACACCAACGTAATGGGTATCGCCTCCACGTCGGATTACGATACCCGCTCCACCTTCTCCAACTATGGCACTACCGACGTCTGGATCGCCGCCCCGGGCGAGTACGTCATCAGCACGTACCCCGGCGGTACGTACGCCGCTGCTTCCGGAACCTCCTTCAGCTCACCTCTGGTTGCTGGCTCGGCCGACCTGCTCCTAACCGCCAAGCCTTCCCTCATCCAGAAGAGCGCAGCCAGCGCATTTTCTCACGCGATCAAACTCACACCAGACCTCAACCATGGCCGCCTGGACGTCTATCAAGCCATTTCGGCCTGGTTGAACAGTTCGAGCGGGCAATAGTGATCGGCGTGTCGACCGAGCGGATTCCGGTGTTCACCATGTCCTCAACTCCTCTGTGGACGCCAGAATCCCTCCGCATCAAGCAAGTCGAAGAACAAGTCTTGGCACTTCGCAGCTCGGTCATTTGCGCTTTCAACCAGCTCCTTGATTTGAAAGATCTTAATACCGGAGTGCACAGCACGCGCCTCGCGGAATGGGGCATGCGCGTCGGGCAAGAGCTGGGGCTAGACGAAGCCGAACTCCAGAACCTCGAAGTCGCCGCTCTTCTTCACGACATCGGCAAAGTCGGCGTCCCGGACTCC
>DATDHE010000496.1:0-3411 GCA_036521695.1 Candidatus Acidiferrum sp.
AACAGCTTTCGATCCGATCCATGCATTGCAACCTCCGGTCGTTTGGCCGAGTTGCCTACTGTCAACCTTATAAGGACAATCTGTTTGTAATCGGAATCCAGACGTATGCGACGGGCGATTGGACAAAGGCCGGCCGATGAAGACGTTCCCACATCGCGAAACGGTCTTGAGATCGTTCCATTTGACCAGGCGTAGCGCCTAAATCTACCGGGTGATGCGATCTCCAGGGCGCAATCACTACTACGGTGACTAGCGCCGAGAAAAGGACGATGACGACCCCCTATGCGCATCAGGTTCGGCGCTCAAAGCGCACGATCGCCAAGGCGCGCGCTAGTCTTGTTGTTGACCTCGTATCGCACCCGAAGAGGATACCGTGCTTGATCGTCGACAGGTCGGCCGAGGGCTTCAGGGTGCGTCTCAGTTTCCGTCTAAAGCAAGAGCAAGCCGTTGAGGTCATTTTCAACGATGATCCGCTGCACTCGGTCCGTTGCAATGTCGTGTGGGTTGGAAGGTCGGGGTCGAAACACGAAGGGGAGATCGGACTGCAGGTCCAGCTGGCTCATTGACGCTTGGGTCAGAGTGCCTGATGGTTCGCTCCTAGAGTTGTCCGTACACGAACACTATAAACCTTCGGTGCACTCGAAGCGGTTTGCTTGAGTGTGACCAGTACTACCCGCATCCTATTGTCCCCAATGGAGATTACTTGCCCATTTTGGGGAATCGGAAGTTGGTCTGCCGGATCGTCGATCCTATGTAGCTCGCATCCCAAGATGTCCACAAACCTGAAGACCCGCGCCACTTCCGGAGAATTATCGACATCGATTTATCCCGGCCTTTTCTAAGGCAAGTTTTCTCAGGCAGGCTGATCGTTTCTTCCGAGACCGTGATGCGCGATTGGAAGCTAGCAAAGGCTTGGCTGCTCGGCGAATTGCGGGGATAATCGCGCCATGCAACCGGAGCGCTGGCGGCGAATCGAGCAGATCTTTCATTCCGCGCTGAAGGTGGAAGAAGGCCGGCGAGTCGCATTCCTCGAGGAGAGTTGCGAAGGAGACGATGATCTTCGGCTCAAGGTTGAATCCTTACTCGCTCATCACCAAAATGCAGGCAGTTTTCTTGAGTCGCCCGCTCTGGACTGAGCGGTCCAGGAACTTACTTCGTCTGCGCCCGCACACAGTAAATCGCACGACGCGCCGGCGGCCATGACGGGCAGGACCGTCTCTCACTACCGGATTCTCGAAAAGCTGGGTGGCGGGGGCATGGGAGTGGTTTACAAGGCTCAGGACACCAAGCTGCCCCGTCTGGTAGCCCTGAAATTCCTGCCTGAAGATTTCTTGCGCAGTCCGCGGGCTATGGAACGCCTCCGGCGCGAGGCGAACGCCGCTTCTACACTGAACCACCCTAATCTTTGCGTCATTTACGACATCGACAAGTTCGAGGATGAACCGTTCATCGTAATGGAGTTTCTAGAAGGGCAAACCCTGAAACGACACCAACAGGGAAAGCCCATGCAATTGGACAAGCTCCTGAAACTGGGAATCCAAATCGCCGACGGACTGGACGCGGCCCCTACCAAAAGCATCATCCATCGGGATATCAAGCCCGCGAACATCTTCGTCACCGAGCGCGGACACGCCAAGATACTCGACTTTGGCTTGGCCAAAGGTTCCTCCCTGCTCGACAACTTTGAAGGCGGCTTCGAATCGGCGGCGCCTACAGTGAGCGTCGAAGACCTTACGCGGACAGGGACCGCCGTCGGCACGGTTTCCTACATGTCGCCGGAGCAAGTTCGTGCCGAAGAACTGGACACGCGCACGGACTTGTTCTCCTATGGCGTGGTGCTTTATGAGATGGCGACAGGCAGGTTGCCTTTTACTGGAGAGACGCCCGGCGTGGTGTTTCACGCAATCCTGGAAAGCCCACCTTTTCCGCCGAGGCAACTCAATTCACGCGTTCCGGTTAAGCTGGAAGAGATCATCGAGAAATGCCTGGAGAAAGATCGCAACCTGCGGTACCAGCACGCGTCGGAAATTCGCGCAGACTTGCAGCGTCTGAAGCGGGATACTGACACCGGAAAGTTCACGGGAGCGGTAGCGAATCGTAAAAAGAACACGGTGCGCGTGTGGGCCGCTGGTGTTGCGATCACTGTCATGGCTCTTACTGCTGTCGTATTCCTATACTGGAGCAACAAAAAGTCAAGACCGAACGACGCGGGAAAGTGGGAGCAACTAACATTTTTCACAGACTCCGCTGTATATCCGGAACTGTCGCCGGACGGGAGAATGCTGGCTTTCATCCGCGGCAAAGAAACCTTCATCGGACCAGGACAGATCTACGTGAAGGGGTGACATAGTGGAGCCGCAGTTCGGGGAGCACTTCGCCACTATGGAAGTGAAAGTCCTTAATGATGAATTCGCCTTCGCTCTGTCCCGGCCAAACCGGCGAGAGGGTATCTTTGCTCTGCGCTGAGATCGAAGTTGTCCCAGCGGCGAGAGCCACTAGCAAACTAACGCCATACAATCTCCAGAGTTTCATAGTGGTCACCCTTCTGATCTGATGTGTTGCTCTCTCATGATCCGTGTCGCCGCTTGGCGGTCACTGACATTCGGCATAAAACGCTGGCGACATTTGCCGGGTAAAGCTGGCAGAGTAAATTCTGAACAACAACAGTTTCTTGACTAAGGGGCCGTTCGGGCGTCGAGGATCAGTTTCAAAAGATGACCAAACTCCGCCCTGTCTACGCTGATTGATCCCCGGTTAGCTACTTCTTCGATGGTCTTCGCATCTTTTACAGGAGGATCGTTGTCTGTGCGATGTACAACTACCAAATCGAGTGACGGAATGACGAAGATGTAGTGCGCCCCCGCGCCGCGGGCGGAAAAGATCCCTGGGAGCGACACCTCCGGAAAGTGCACGCCGCCGTATTCCACCCACCAGAGATACTCGTAGCCGCCGAGGTCCACACCATTTGCCTTCACCATCTCGCTGGCGTGACTGCTTATCTCAACCCACGCTTCCGGCACGATCTGTTTGTTGTTCCAGCGGCCATGGCGTAAATACAAGAGCCCAAACCTTGCCATGTCGCGCGCCGTAATTTCAAAATGGTAGGTGGGATGGGTAGATGCTGGTCCCCCGAAATAGAACACGTCTCTCGGTTGAAAGTCCTGCATCCCAATCGGCTTGGCGATATGCTCATAAAAGGCATCGCCGATCTTCAACCCAGTTTTTCTCTCAAAAATTGTCCCAAGGACATTGAAGTCCCAATTGTTGTAGTACCAGAACGTTCCCGGAGAATGACTCCCGCGAGCTGGGCGATTCTTCGTCATCGACGCGGTCTCAAAATCCACCGAGTGATAGACGCCCGACCGCGCGCGCAGCAGATCCACCACGCGCGCCTGCTTTTCTTCCTTTGTC
>DATDHE010000497.1:0-4093 GCA_036521695.1 Candidatus Acidiferrum sp.
TTTCCGATGTGGTTTGATCCCGTCAAGATATGAGACGGCACAACATTGGTTAGAACCTATTTAATGAGTTCTAGAAAACGTGGTTTGCAAATGCGAGAAAATAAAGGAGTGGCGGAGAGGGTGGGATTCGAACCCACGGTACGGTTTCCCGTACGCTCGCTTTCGAGGCGAGTACTTTCAACCGCTCAGTCACCTCTCCGCGGTCGTGGCAATTCCCATCGTAGCAAGGGTTCTGGCTTCCAGCAATCCAGGTTTGCTTAGACAACGACGTGCCCTTTGGACGGCGATCTTGGCAGATTTCTAGGCAGGACGAAGAGCGAGCGGACACACTCGAGAGGCACGCATCCTGTGCCGGCGAGAGCTAGGAAGGCCTGTATTTTGGCGCGCCAATTTGGCGGCGGGCACCGAAAAAGTCTTGAAGGACCGAGGCGCTATCTGGCGCAAGAACGCCGGTAACAATGTCAACCCGATGATTCAGAGTGGCGTTTGTAAGAATCTCGAAACAGGAGCGGACGGCGCCGCCCTTTGGGTCGTCTGCGCCATAGACGAGGCGAGGGATGCGGGCCTGGATGATGGCTCCCGCGCACATACTGCAGGGCTCTAGCGTGACGTAGAGAGTTGTGTCTGCCACGCGGTAATTGCGGAGGAGGCGAGCCGCGTCGCGGATCACGATGATTTCGGCGTGCGCAGTGGGGTCGCAGTCGCGAATCGTGCGGTTGCCGGAGCGGGCTAGAACTTTGCCGTCGTGAACGACCAGGGCGCCAATAGGGACTTCGCCTACGGCAGCTGCGGCGCGCGCTTCCTCGAGGGCGAGTTGCATAAAAGAAATGTCGGCGTCCATGTTTAGCGTGAGAATAGCACGCGAGGAGGGCAAGAAGTCGTCGTGAAGCCCGCGGCCGCCCCCTTCGCTTGACAATTGTGGAGGGGAGAAACAAACTACGCGAGTGAGAGAGCGCGCGGTGCAAGTGTCTCAAATCGATTTTCTTGGAAGGTGCCCGCGGTTTTGCTGCGTGCAGCACGGCAAACGCGAGATCTGCTGAAGAAACCTGAATGGAACTCCGAAAAGACCCTATCACCCAAAGTTGGATCATATTAGGACAGCGGGAAGTCGGCGGCGAATCTCTGGCTGAGTGTCCGTTTGAACCCGAAAGAATGGAAAAATCGAAGGCGATCTTGAGTTGGCCCCTCGAAGGATCCTGGCGAGTGCGCGTCGTGCCTCACCCGGAGCCGTTGTATCGTGTGGAGGGCGATCCGGGGCGGTTGGCCGAGGGCATGTACGACAAAATGGGTCCGCTTGGGGCGCATGAAGTTGTGGTGGAGACGCCGAGCCACGAAAAACGCCTTCCGCAATTCAGTGATGAAGAGATCGAGCGCGTGCTGTGGGTGTGGGGGGCGCGCATTGCCGACCTGAAAAAGGACGCACGATTCAAATACGTGAGCGTGTTCAAGAATCAGGGCGTGATGGCGGGAGAAGAGTGGCCCCACGCGCACTCCGAAGTAACTGCGACGATTTTTGTACCCAGGCGAATCAAATACGAGCTGCACGCAGCGCATGACTGGTTCAAAGACAAAGAGCGGTGCATTTTCTGCGATTTCGTGAAGCAAGAGGAGAAGCAGGGAAAGCGGATCGTAGATGTGCAGGGGGACTATTACGCCTTGTGCCCGTATGCTTCCCGTGTGCCCTACGAAGTGTGGGTAATGCACCGAAGACACAATCAGCTTTTTGAACAGCCGCGGCCGGGTTCCAACCGCAAGCAGCTAGCTGCTCTGCTGGGGCGCGTGCTGCGCCGACTAGAGAAGGTAGCGCCGGCCTATCATTTGGTGGTGCACACAGCACCGAACACCAAGAGCAAAAAGGGCGAATTGGCGGGCTATTGGAAAACGCTGGCGGAAGACTACCATTGGCACATCGAAATCTTGCCGATCGTGGAAAAACGCAGCAAGTCCTATAGCATTAAAGAGGTTTACTTCAATGCCGAATTGCCTGAGCAGGCCGCCGCGCATTTGCGAGGCTTGGATCCGAATTCGTGAGTCTTCGATTTTTTGGCAAAACAAGTGCCGGGCCATGCGGCTGTAGTTTTCCTGATCCCAAAAATACAACGGCGAGCAAAGCAGTTTTCGGAAGATATTTCAAAAGACTTTCTGTCGAGAATTGTAGTCGCCAGCAGCGGTGGCTGCGGTGCGGTGCGTGGTTAAAATGAAAGTGATTACATTATGTAGTCAAGATAAAGAATCACTGTAAGCCTGGTGGGGATTTTGTAGCCAGAGGAAGAGAGCGAAAAAGTGGGGAATATCGCTATCCATTGTGGATATAGCCGAACTGAAACCACAAAATATGGTATAGCGCTTTAGGAAACACCCTAGATTTGCTACCCCGCATACTTGTTTACAGCCGCTAAGTGCTGTACTATCTTCACGCTTCTGAGTCGCGGTTCCTCCCAGCACTCGATCGGCGGCTTCGAAAATCCAATTTTCGTGGTCGAGGTGTCAGATGTGGAAAAAAGAAGACGGTAAGCCCCAAGCAGTGCCCGAGATTTCCACAGCACCTACGGGCGCTTCAAGCACGCCAGTTCCAATTTCGTCCCCAATCCGTGAAACTTCGAAAGAAGTGCCAGTCTCTTCGCATGCGGCTGCTTGCATCAGTCAAGGAATTAAAATAAAAGGTGAAGTTACGGGCAGCGAAGATCTTTTCGTTGACGGCCAAGTGGACGGAAAGCTGAGTCTTACCAATGGAAGTTTGACGATCGGGCCGAACGGGCGCGTGAAAGCCGATGTGACTGCTCGCGAAGTGATTGTGCGTGGAACAGTAGAAGGAAAAGTTTCGGGACGCGACAAAGTACAGCTTTGGAGCACCGGGCAAGTGATCGGCGAAGTGCAGACGGACCGGCTGGCGATTGAAGATGGTGCGATGCTGCGCGGCAAAGTCGAAGCTGGTAAACACCCTGGCAAAGCCGGGGAGGCTCAGGCGGCCACAGCGGGCGCTTCGCCTTCATTAGGGAAGTCGTCAAGCTCGATTTCGATGAGTTCTGGAACGGCGGCGGATTGATCTATGAGCTTTCTGCATAAACTCGGCATTGGCATCGGAACGGGAACAGGCCGCGAGGTTTCGCGCCCAATACCTCAAAATGGAAGGATGCGGAACGCGGCTCCCGTCCCAGCCGTAGGGACGCCTCGTCCGCCAGAGGTGCCGGGATCCACGCGCATTTCGAATGGGTTGAAAGAGTTTTTGTGGAACCTGGATGGGCTTGGGCGCGGAACACTCCTCGATCTAGGACCGGCGTGGCAGACGACTCTAAGCTTCTTCATCGAGCGCGGCTTTCGCGTGTCCTCGGAAGACATTTTGCGGGAGTGGAAGGATTTTCTGGGGGAAGAGGAACTGCGATTGAACCAGCCAGGTATCGTTTCTGATACTGTAGATATGACACCGACCGGGCGCGCAGCGCGATTCCTCGAATTGAATCTGAAGTATCCTCGCGCATCCTTTGACGCAGTTTTGGTCTGGGATTTGTTGGACTATCTGGAGCCTGCGCTGGCGAAGCAGGCCATCGCGAATTTGACGGAGTTGCTGCGTCCAGGCGGAGTGGTATTCGCGCTTTTCCATAGCAAGAAGCCGGAAGGATTTCAACGCTACCGCATCGCGGACTCCAACTCCCTGCAGATTATTTCGGCGACTGTATTGTGTCCCGCGCAGAAGGTTTACCAGAACCGCGAAATACAGGACCTGTTCAGCCGATTCCGCACGATGAAATCGTTCGTGAGCAGGGATCAGCTTCGGGAAACACTTTTCATCAAGTAAAAAAACCAAAGTTGGCATTGGAAAGTGCTGGCCTGTGGAATTCGTGTGTTCTCCCTTTCTTCGCTTGCAAATGACAGCGCAGGGGCGTAAACAGGAGATGAGAGCTCGATGAGCTCCGGAGGGGACATGACTCCACCGGGCTTAGAGCTGAACCAAAGCTGAGCACACCGCTCTCGCGGTGCGAGTCGCTCACGAAACATACGTGCAGTTAGCGCGCTTCGTAGACGACACAGCAAAATGGAAAAAAAGGGGGAGCCGCCCGGCTCCCCCTTTTGATTTGGTGTGCCGAGCATGTTC
>DATDHE010000498.1:0-6103 GCA_036521695.1 Candidatus Acidiferrum sp.
ATATGGATACGCTGGCCAAATTCAAACATCGATGCGGAAAAATACGGGCAGTCGACTAAGATTTTGCCAACTTTCTTGTTGCGGACTAACAGCGGCCGAGGCGCTACTTTTCCGCCAGCGCCTGAATTGAAGTTCAAAACATCCAAGGCTTTCTCGATGTGTAGCTCGCGCGGTTTACCGTTGGCATCGCGACGATCGTAGTCGTAGATGCGATAGGTGAAGTCGGAATACTCCTGCACTTCGCAGATCACCATTCCGGGGCCAATGGTGTGTGGCATTCCGGCGGGGATGAAGAAAGTGTCGCCCGCGTGAGCTTCGTGGGACTGAAGGAGATCTTCGAGCGAGTGATCGGCAAGCGCAAAGAGAAATTTCTCTTTGGTTGCCCCTGATTTTAGTCCTGCAAGCAGTCGCGCCCCAGACTCGGCGGAAACGACATACCACATCTCCGTCTTTCCGCGGCCACCAGAAGCGGCTTCGTGTGTGGCTGCGTAAGAATCGTCGGGATGAACCTGAATGGAAAGCTTGTCAGCAGGAAAAATGAATTTTAGGAGCAATGGAAAGTTTGCTTCACCCTCGAACTTTGCACCTCGCCATTCGATGGTCATTTCTTTCCAGGCCTTGCCGAGCGTCTTTCCCGTGAAGGGGCCGTTGGCGATTCGGCAATCCACGCCAGTCAGCCAGGCTTCGCCAATCCGTGGATTGAGGTCGTGCATTTCAGGGAATAGCGGCGCGAGGGAGCGCGAGCCCCACAAGCGATCTGAGAAAACCGGCTCGATACGAAATGGCTCGGGGCTTATCGGAGAATCGGTCACAATTCAGGCCGCGGCTTCGACGCGCGTGAAGAAGCGCTCGAGGCGGCGGAGTCCTTCGTCGATGCGTTCGATGGACGTGGCGTAGGAAATGCGCAGATAACCTGGCGCGCCGAATCCCTCCCCGGCGACCAGCGCAACGCGCGCTTGATCGAGCAGCAGCTTCGCAAGCTCGCTCGTATCTTTCGCGATGGCCTGGCCGCTTTCGCCGTTCGAAAGGTGCGCCGCGACATTCGGGAAAGCATAAAACGCCCCGCCCGGCATTTCGCACTTCACGCCGGGAATGGCGTTCAAGCCTTCGACGATGCGCCTACGTCGCCTATCGTATTCCGCGAGCATCACGGGGACCGAGTCCATCGAGCCGGTCATTGCGGCGAGCGCCGCGTATTGCGCGATGGAAGTGGGATTCGAAGTCGATTGGCTTTGCAATTTGGTCAATGCTTGAATGAGTTCCGCAGGCGCCAGCGTGTAGCCGATACGCCAGCCGGTCATCGCAAATGTCTTCGATACCGAGCCGATGATGATGACGTTGTTCTTTGAATCTGGCGCACTAGCGATGGAAAACGGCTCGTGCGGCTCATAAGTAAAATGCGAATAGCATTCGTCGCCCATCAGCCAAACGTTGTGCTTTTTGCAGACGGCAAAAATGCGTTCGTACTCATCAGGCGGTACGACGCCACCCGTCGGATTGCTCGGCGAATTAAGAATCAGGAGTTTCGTCTTCGGCGTAACCGCCTTTTCAATCGCAGCAGCTTTGACGCTGAACCCGTCTTCGGGCCGCGTCTGCACATAAACCGGGGTCCCGCCCGCGTACTTAACGATGTCCGGAAAACTCACCCAGTAGGGCGCAGGGATAATGACTTCATCTCCCGCTTGCACAAGGACGCTCATCACGTTAAAAATCCCGTGTTTGCCGCCGACGCTGACAATGCACTCCTTCGGTGCATAGTCCGAGGCAAGCTCCCTCTTGTGCCACGCGCAAATCGCTTCACGCAGCGGCATGATTCCGCCGGTCGGTGTGTACTTGGTTTTGTTTCCTTCGATGGCGGCAACAGCCGCCTTCTTGATGTGGTCGGGAGTCGGAAAATCCGGCTCGCCTGGCCCAAAATCAGCAACGTCCACGCCCTGCGACTTCAGCCGGTCGGCTTCAGCAATGACCGCCGCCGTCGGCGAGATTTGTATTCGGTTGATGCGCTCCGTGAGTTGCACTGCTCTCTCCTGTGGGACAGGCTTCAGCCTGCCTCTTTGACTCTATTCGCACCAAACTCGGCGCCCAACACTCCCTACAAAACCTTCGCTCGCAGCCGCTGCTCCACTTCCGGCGGCACGAGATCTTTCAAAGGCCCACCAAGCTGGGCAATCTCTCGCACCAGCTTCGAGCTCAAATAACTATACGACTCACCCGGCAGCATAAACACCGTCTCCAGCCGAGGCTCAAGTTTCCGGTTCATTAAAGCCATCTGCAGCTCGTACTCGTAATCTGATATCGCGCGAATCCCGCGCAAAATCACTCCCGCGCCGCGCTTGCGCGCATAATCGACCAGCAGCCCGTGGAAAACGTCCACTTCCACGCCCGGCCATTTCTGCGTTACCTCGCGCAGCATCTCGACGCGTTCCGGCACAGAGAACAGCGGCTGCTTCTCCGCATTATTCAAGACTGCGACGATCACGAGGTCAAACATTTTTTCGCCGCGCTCGATCAAATCGAGATGGCCGTTGGTAACTGGATCAAATGACCCCGGATAGATGGCGATGGATGTTTTCATGGGCGCCGCACGGATTCCTTATTCTAACTCAGCCCGCGAAATTGTTGCTCCGCAAACTTTGCCTGCAAGGGGCTGCAGATTTTGGGACGGGCGATTTTCTCTTCGCACTGGACAGCGACTGTGACAGTATCCTCTTTGCCGTTCTGTGAGCGAGTTGATTCCGGATTGCTATTGATTGCCATTTCAAAAGGAGCTCCGAAAACATGGTTGCTGGCCCCTCGAAGCGAGGTCTCCGTTTATTGGTGCTAGTTGTTTTGATGATCTCTCCCTCAGCGCAGTCGCAAGACCAGCGTCCTCTCAATCTGATGCCCATTCCTTGGAGCTTCCAAATTGGCACAGGCCGGCTCCTGGTGGATTCTTCTTTTTCCGTTGCGCTGACTGGCTATACCGAACCACGCCTGGATCGCGCCGTCGAGCGATTTCTGCGCCAACTGTCCCGCCAGACAGCGATTCCCCTAGCTGTAAAACAGAGCGCCATAGCAAAGGCTGTCCTCGTGATTCACACAGACCACGCCAGCAAAGAAATGCAGGAGCTTGGCGAGGACGAGTCCTACATCCTCGAAGTCACCGCTGGCGGCGCGAAACTCAACGCCGCAACTCCGCTCGGCACCTTGCACGGCCTGCAAACCCTTCTCCAGCTTGTAGAAGTCTCGCCAGATGGGTTCGCTGCTGCAACCGTCACGATCAACGACAAGCCGCGCTTTCCGTGGCGCGGACTGATGATCGATTCAGCGCGCCATTTTGTGCCGCTTGATGTGTTGAGAAGAAACATCGACGGCCTCGAAGCCGTGAAGATGAACGTTTTCCACTGGCACCTCTCTGAAAACCAGGGCTTCCGCGTGGAGAGCAAGAAGTTTCCGAAGCTGCATGAGATGGGGTCCGACGGCCTGTACTACACGCAGGATGAGATCCATGACTTAATCGAGTACGCACGCGACCGCGGCATCCGCGTGGTTCCGGAATTCGACGTGCCTGGCCACAGTACGGCTTGGTTTGTAGGCTATCCCGAACTTTCGAGCGGACCGGGTCCTTACGAGATTGAAAGAAAATGGGGTGTATTCGACCCGGCATTCGATCCCACGAACGAAAGAACGTACAAATTCCTCGACCAGTTTATCGGCGAGATGGCGAAACTTTTCCCGGACCATTTTTTCCATGTGGGTGGCGACGAAGTAAATGGCAAGCAGTGGGACGCTAACCCTAAAATCCAGGAATTCATCAAGGCTCACGATTTGAAAAACAATGAAGGCCTGCAATCTTATTTCAACAAGCGGCTCGAGCCCATCGTGAGCAAACATGGCAAGAGCATGGTCGGCTGGGACGAGGTGCTGGACCCGACGCTGCCAAAGGACATTGTCATTCAGTCTTGGCGCGGACCGGACGCGCTTGCAACTGCTGCTAAACAAGGCTTTCGTGGCATTCTTTCGAACGGCTACTACCTCGATCTTGGATGGTCCGCGGCGCGCCACTACGCCGTCGACCCACTAAGCGGCGCGGCGGCGAATCTCTCCCCGGACGAAAAAGCCCGAATCCTCGGCGGCGAATCGTGCATGTGGGCGGAATACGTCAATCCGGAAAATATCGACTCGCGCATCTGGCCGCGAAACGCCGTCATCGCGGAACGCTTGTGGTCTCCACAGGAGGTGACGGATGTCGCTTCCATGCACAAACGGATGGAAATCCTCGGCGAGCGTCTCGAATGGCTCGGCCTCACCCACAAGAGCTATCACCGCCAGATGCTGCAAAGAATTGCCGGCCCGAGCAGTCCCGTGGAATTTGCCGCGTTAACCACACTCGCCAGCGTCGTCGAGCCGGTGAAAGATTACACGCGAGAGGAAACCGCAACCACAGAGCCAACAAGTGCCACGCCGCTAAACCGTGTCGTGGACGCAGTGCCGCTCGAGAGCGCAGCCGCCCGTCATTTCGGCGAATTGGTCGATAAGTTCATCGCCGCTTCCTGCCACGACTCTGCCGCGGACGCGCGGCTGCGTGCTCAGCTGAGCGTCTGGCGCGAGAATGACGCGAATCTCGACCCGCTGGCACAGCGATCCTTCCTAGTGAGAGCAGTTTCCCCAACCTCGCAGGATCTATCGACACTGGCTGTTATAGGTCTTGCCGCTTTGGATTTCATCGCTAGGGGCCAACGAGCGCCGGATGATTGGAAGGCCCAGCAGCTTGTGCTCCTCCAGCAAATCGCAAAGCCAAAGGGCCAACTCCTGCTGATGCCCGCTCCATCGGTTCAGAAACTCGTAGAGGCTGCTTCGGCGGGGGGAGCTTGTTCGTCATCGAACTAGAAGGATTTGTGATTTGCGCTGCCGCAACACATCCAATTATTTCGAGGCCGCTTTCCGAAGAGGGCAAGCGTAAGAGCCTGAGTCCGTGAACGATTTGCCCTCTTCCGGAATGAATTGCGATGCGTCGTGGCCCGGCGTAAGCGTCAATTTAAGAACGCCATAAGTGTCCGCATTGCGGGCTTCGCTTTTGGGGAGGGCGAAGCCAAGCGGATCGTGGCTGCGACCCCCTGTGCCGACCACGATCTCGCGAATCCCGTTCGCCGGTTCCGCGTTCCCGTCCGGATCCTGCGGCGCAAACCGCACGTAGGAATGTTCGTGCCCCGCCAAGATCACGGCGGCAGGCGCAGCATAGAGATCCTGCCAAAACTCCTTTAATTCCCGATGGATGGCATGACTTTTTAACACGCCGCTGCTGAAAAGTGCGTGATGGCCGTAGGCTAGTATGCAAGAGTCGGGGTGGTCAGCGAGGTCTTTGCGCAACCTTTCCTCTTCCGGCGAGCCCTGGTCGCAACCGCCCACACTTTTAACCGTACAATTCGTGTTCAGCGCAACAATGTGTCACGAGCCCAGGTCGTAGCTGTAATAGCCCTTGCCTACCGGTCCGGCTTGCGCGCCCCAGTATTCATAGTAACCGTGCGCCGTCGGATTCAAATAGTCGTGGTTACCGAAAGTAGGTTTCGTGCGAGCCTTGAACTCTCCCCAAGTCGGACCATAGCAGAACTCGAATTCTTCCGGGACTTCCTCCCTCATAAAGCCAAGTCGCCCGCTGCGAACACTGTCCCAGGAATTCTCTCAATGAGTCGCGCTGTTGCGCGGGCCCCTTCAATATTCTGGCAACTTGCGATGTCGCCTGCACCAACGAGAGTGAAAGGCTTCTCCGTCAACCGAGGCTTGGGAGGGCGACGGATCTTGACGATGCTCAATTGGCGACGGCTGTTCCTGACGGGAACAGCCCATTGCCACGCAGTACGCTGACAGCAGGAGGAGGCAAGACGTCCAGCCGACCGAGGTACGGACCGAGCTCGCTGCGTTTCCAGTTGTTTCTTCACAGGCTAGCTACTTTCCGGCGCAAAAATAAGGACCGAGGAGAAGCAATTCCCTGAACTCAGCCCGTGGGTTCCTTCCCGGCTGCCATTTTATCTCCATCTTTCACTTTCCCCTTTTGGTGATGCGGCTCGCGGCTTGATCTCTATCCGCTGTTCGTTACTGCCAGGAATCGACCGATATTGATTAG
>DATDHE010000499.1:0-5615 GCA_036521695.1 Candidatus Acidiferrum sp.
GGCCCCATTCGAGGGTCCAATATTCACGGATTCCACCTGTCGATTCTGCGCGAAGGCTCCGCCAGAGAGCACTACCAATTTGCTAAGCCATTTCGTTACAACGGGCCAGCAGCGGGCTGCACATGAGCGCTAGACTGTACAACAATCCTGTCCCGGGGAATAGGTCGAATTGAGACACCCGTTCACCCGCATGGTCCAGCGCTGTTCCCATCTAATTTATCCTTCTATAGCGACTTTGTAAAATCCTCATAGGGGTTTGGAGTATCCTTTTGCACATTATGCGTAGCCCTAGGGATTTTCGAATTTTGAGCTGGCGGACTATCGCTGTTCTTTGCATTTTTGGGCTTGCGGCAGTTTTCTTTTTCGCGGTGAACGCTCGGCCTAAGCAGCAGGCGCCGCTGCTGGTGATGATTTCTGTGGACGGGATGCGCCCGGACTATATCACTGAGGCGGACGCGCACGGCGAGAAAGTGCCGAACTTGCGGCGCTTCCTGAAAGAGGGGACGCACGCCGAAGGAGTGGTGGGAGTTGTGCCTACCGTGACGTATCCGAGCCACACGACTCTGGTTACCGGCGTGTGGCCATCGAAGCACGGGATTCTCGCGAATGGCACGTTTGATCCGTTGCGACAGAACCAAGAGGGCTGGTATTGGTACACGGAAGACATTCGCGTGCCAACACTCTGGGATGTCGCGGCCGCGGCGGGACGGACAACCGCGAGCATTCAGTGGCCGGTTACTGCTGGCGCGCACATTACCTGGAACATTCCCGAGTATTGGCGAGCGAACACGCCGGACGATGCGAAATTGCTGCGCGCGCTTTCGACACGCGGGTTGCTGGAAGAGGCTGGAGCTGAACTCGGCGAATTTAGGGACGGAAGCGACACGTCGGCCAAGGGGGACGAGATCTTGGGCCGGTATACGGAGTGGATCCTCGAGAAGAAGCGTCCCGAGCTTTTAACGCTACATCTTAGCTCGCTTGATCACATCCAGCACCAAACAGGGCCGTTCAGTCCCGAAGACCTCGTCGTTCTTGAGAGCATTGATGCAACGATCGGTAGAATCCGCGCGACGGCGGAGAAGCTTGCGCCGGGCCGGGCGTTTGTTGCTGTCGTTTCTGATCACGGATTTGTTCGAACGGATGCGCAATTGGATTTGTTCCCGCTGTTTCGCGATGCGAAGCTGATCAGCGTCAGCGATAAGGGGAAGATTACGGACTGGAAGGCGATACCGTGGCCAACAGGCGGGTCGGCGGCGATCGTGCTGAAAGATCCTGGCGATAACGCGACTTTGTCGCAGGTGCGCGAGCTGCTTGCCAAGTTGGCGAGCGACCCGGCGAATGGGATCGACCGCATTCTGGAAGGGGAGGAGCTGCATAAGCGGGGAGGTTATCCGACGGCCTCATTTTTTGTTGGGCTAAAGCCCGGCTGGCGGACGGGATCGGCTCTTGATGGGCCAGTTCTTGCCAAAATAAAAGTAGGGGGCACTCACGGAGAGATGCCGGACCTGTTGGATTTGCATGCGTCGTTCTTTTTGGTTGGACCGGGCATTCCGGCAGGCAAGTCGCTTGGCACGATTGATATGCGCGACGTGGCGCCGACATTGGCGCACGAAGTGGGATTGGCTTTGCCCGGTGCGGACGGAAAAATGCTCCTACCCTAGTTGCGAGAGGGCGTTGCGGCGCGATATCGTTGCGCTGTTTCTGAGTCTTAGCGCAGGCCTACCATGCCTTTCGCGGAGTCGACAAGCTTGGCCGAGTCGTACCCGACGCCGTCCTTGAAAACGAGCTCGACCTTCTCGATGTCTTTAATGTTGACCGACGGGTCTCCTATCAGCACAACAATGTCGGCGGCTTTGCCGACTGCAAGGGTGCCGATCTTGTTCAGTTCCCCGAGAAATTCAGCGCCGTTGGATGTTGCGATGTGGATGGCTTCCAGGGGCGTGAAGCCTGCCTCCACGAGCAATTCGACTTCGCGCTGGTCTCCAAAGCCGGCGATTACGCCGCCGTAGCCCGTCGGATCGAGACCTGCAAGAAGTAGGCCGCCTTGCTTTACAAATTCGTGCTCGAATTCCAATTCCTTCTTGAAGATTGCCGGCGCATCCGAGGTCGCGGCGTTATCGGATATTCGCGCGCGTCTCGTCAGGTACGCGAGGCGTGCTTCCGGGGTCATCGCGTCCAGCACTCGACTATCGAGCGGAGCGCGTCCCGGCACGGAAGTTTCGAACACTGGCAGGGTGGATGTGACTGCAACATGATGCTCAACGAGATCGTGAATCATGTCCTGCATCGGCTTGCTGGCGATGTCAACCGAGAGCAGCGCCTTTGCCGCCGCTTGCGGATTGGGGCAGACGCCTGGCTTTTTGTCTGGAAAAAATTCTGTGTCCACTTCGATGCCGTGTTCAAGGTCGTCGATGCCGAGGGCTGCCGCTTCGCGGAAACCGATCGAGCAGAGGTGGCCGGTGACTTTGATTCCATGAGCGTGCGCGGCTTTTACGGCGGCAGCCAACTCGTCAGGCGTGATGTTCATATACGCCTTGAAAGAGGTGGCGCCTCGCGCGATCCAGAATTCGACCATCTGCCGCGCGTCTTCGGCATCCTTGAGCTGATGCATTTGCAGGGCAAAAGCGCCTTCTCCTTCGAGATACGGACCGGTCACGTGGATTTTCGGACCGGCGAGTTTCCCGGCATCGATCGCTTGTTTGAGTTCAAGATCCGCGTAGGGCTCGAGGCTACCCGTCGTTCGAATTGAAGTGACGCCACCAGCGAGATACAGCCGGGGAAAACTGGAAGCATGCTCGGGATAGAGCGGCAGCCCGCCGCCAGGAGCGGGATAGAACATGTGATCGTGCATGCCGACCAGTCCGGGAATCACGGTGCGGCCAGAAAGATCGAGCACTTTTGCGCCGTCGGGAATTTTTGTCGTGGCTGAATCGCCGAGCGCGTTGATTTTCCCTTCTGCGATAACCAGTGTTTGGTCCGTGCGAGGGGCGGCGCCGGTGCCATCCACGACGCGCACATGGGCCAGAGCAATGACCGCCATGTCCTCCTTCACAAACGCGCTTACGGCGGGTGATACCTTGGGTCTAGATTGGCACCAGGCGAAAGATGGCAAGAGAAGGAAGCCTAGACTGGACAGAACGAATCTTCGCATTGAACCACCTCGGCACCAGAGATGTTGCAGCGCGTTGCAGTCTATTCACAGGACCACAGCAACACAAGCGTCGTGATAAGTGTTCGTGCAGGGCCGCGCCTGGTAGTTTGTGATAGATTTTTCGTTTGCAGAGGTGCGAGATGATCAGGTTCTTCAGGCAGTTTTGTGGCGCGACGATCGCGGCTGCGGTTTTGGCGGCAATGCCTTGCGCCGCCCAGCAGTCACCTTCCCCCGCATCGACGGAAGGCGATTTTGTCATTCACAATTTTCAATTTCATTCCGGCGAGTCGCTACCGGAATTGCGGCTGCATTACACGACGCTCGGCAAGCCGGTGAAGGACCGAGCGGGGCGCACCAGCAATGCCGTGCTTATCCTTCACGGAACCGGCGGCACTGGGCAGCAGTTTTTTGCGCCGCAGTTTGCCGGCGTACTTTTTGGTCCGGGCCAGCTCCTCGATGCCTCGCGCTACTTCCTCATTCTTCCTGACGGCATCGGCCATGGAAAATCCTCCAAGCCCAGCGACGGTTTACACGCGCACTTTCCGCAATACGATTACGACGACATGGTCGCCGCGCACTACCGTCTCGTCATCGAGGGGCTGGGCGTCAATCACCTACGGCTGGTGATGGGCACTTCGATGGGATGCATGCATTCTTTCGTCTGGGGCGAGACGTATCCCGGTTTTATGGACGCGCTGATGCCGCTGGCGTGCGTGCCCGTGCAGATCGCCGGTCGCAACCGCGTCTGGCGCAAGATGGTGATGGAGGCGATTCGCGAGGACCCGGAATGGAAAGGCGGCGACTACCAGGAAGAACCGAAGCAAGCTCTGCGGACGGCGTTGGATTTCCTGTTGATCGCCGGAGCCGCGCCAGTCCCGATGCAGAAAGCTCTGCCAACCCGAGATGCGGCAGACAAATACCTCGACGATTATTTCCGCGCACGATTCAGCGCGCTCGATGCGAACGATCTCTTGTATCAGGTGAACGCGTCGCGCAACTACGACCCCTCGCAACAGCTCGGCAAAATCAAAGTGCCCGTGATGTACATCAATTCCGGGGACGACTTTATCAATCCGCCGGAGCTCGGTATCGCCGAACGCGAAATCAAGAAAGTTCCAAGCGCACGATTTGTCCTGATTCCCGCCAGCGAAAATACGCACGGCCACGGCACCCATACGTGGGCGGAGCTTTGGAAGCAATACCTTGCGGAATTGTTAGAGAAATCAGGCCACTAATCGCTGTTTCAAACCAGTATCGTCAGCGCGCCGCTTCGTGGCTGGCGCGAATCTCCTGCCAGCGGCGCGGACGTTTGTTGGCTTGTAGAACTTTTTTCCGAAGACGAATCGATTTCGGCGTGATTTCGACAAATTCGTCATCTGCAATGAATTCAATCGCCTGTTCGAGACTGAGTTCGCGGTGCGGAATCAGCCTGATCGCTTCATCCGCGCTCGAAGAACGCATATTCGTCTGCTTCTTTTCCTTGGTCACGTTCACTTCCATGTCTTGCTCGCGGGAGTTTTCCCCGATGACCATTCCTTCGTAGACTTCGATGGCTGGACCGATGAACAGTTCGCCGCGTTCCTGAAGGTTCCAAAGCGCGAAAGCCGTCGAAGGTCCGGAGCGATCCGCGACTAGCGCGCCAGTGGGACGTAGCGCCATCTCCCCTGCATAGTCCGTCCAACCATCAAAAATGGAGTGAATCAACGCCGTGCCACGCGTATCCGTCAGCAATTGACTGCGTAGACCGATCAGCCCGCGCGAAGGAATTTTAAAGTCCATACGTACACGGCCGGAATTGTGATTGCTCATCTTAAGCATTTCGCCGCGCCGGCTGCCCAATGTTTCCAGAATGATCCCGATAAAATGTTCGGGTACGTCGATGACCAGGCGCTCGAGCGGCTCGAGCTTCTTGCCATTTTCCGTGCGCACGACGATTTCCGGTTTGCCAACCATCAGCTCGAAGCCCTCACGCCGCATGGTTTCGATCAGGATGGCGAGCTGAAGTTCACCGCGTCCCAGCACGCGAAACGATTCCGGCGTATCCGTATCTTCCACGCGAATCGAAACATTTGTGAGCAACTCCTTTGCTAGGCGGTCGCGCAAGTCACGCGAAGTCAGATAGCTGCCTTCTTTTCCGGAAAGAGGACTGCTGTTCACGGTGAAAATCATGGCGAGCGTGGGCTCGTCGATCAGCAGCGGTTCCAGCGGCGACGGGTTCTGAAGATCCGTAATGCTCTCGCCGATCTGAATGCCTTCCACTCCGGCGATGGCGACAAGATCACCCGCGCCAACCGCTTCCGCTTCATCGCGCTCGAGTCCACGAAAAGTGTAGAGCTTGGTGATCCGCGTGGAGATCAGCTTTCCGTCCAGCTTGCTGATGCCGACATCCTCGCCACGCTTGAGCGTGCCGTTGAACACCCGGCCAATCGCGATGCGCCCGAGAAAATCACTATAGTCCAAATTC
>DATDHE010000500.1:0-4512 GCA_036521695.1 Candidatus Acidiferrum sp.
GAAGGATTGTGTGAGAGTTGCCGACTGTAAGTGGCGTCGGTTTGGAGCAGCCAAGTTGTGGCCCCAGCCAGCGGCACAAGCCACTGGGCATCCGAGAATCTTAGCTTTGCAGGACTCGTCCAAATCTGTTCTTGGTCCAACAAAAATCTCTTTCCTAGTCCTTTGAATCCGGGTTGTGAACTCTCAACGGGTTCCGCGTCCGGATCGTCTGCGGCTTTCTTTGGCGCCGCCAATTCCTTCAATTTTGTTTCCGAGCTGCTCTGCTTCGCGGCCACCGGACGCTGGTCCTCTGCCTGCGGTTGTGCAGCCAGAGATACAGCCGCTGTCAGCGTCAGACTCGAAGCTGCCCAGCTAAGCACCAGCACGATAAGACGCCTCCGCACCATGAGCATCCTTTGTTACGGATGAATGTACGCCACAGCCAAGGCTACAGACGAAGCCACTGACGCTGATTGCATGAGCAGTGCCCAGTTTCGACCTCCGATTTTTGGCGCTTTTTCGGGCACAACGATGGTGTCTCCCGCCCGCAAGGTCGCACTCATCGGATCGCCCCCCCACCAACCATCGCTGTTGTTTTTCGCCGCGATCACCGAGCCGTCAGCGCGGATCACGAATACTGCCTTCTTATCCGCAATCTGCGTCACACCGCCAGCTTGGCTGAGATACCACTTGGCGCTGTGGCCTGGCCGAAAACTGATGGCTGTTGGATTGAACACTTGGCCGTTCACCATTACATAGCCCGTTTTTTTAGGAACAAAAAGAACATCGCCATCGCGAACCTGCACGTCTGCCGCGGTGTTTTGCCAACTCTTCACCTCTGGTGAAATATGGATTACCACGCGGCCGATCGGGGCGCTCGCTTGCAGTTGAACGAGAGCTGCTTCAGTCCGACCAATTGTCGTCAACTTAGCGTTCTTCTGATCAGCAGTTGTGTCCGGCAGCTCTTTGAGAGTTACCTGCTCTGCCTTAACCCTTAGCACGAGATCGTTATAGGATTTAATCTCTAGCTCACGCACTTCGCGACGCATCAGCACTGCCCCATAGGCGTAGGCTTCCCAATTAAGTCCTCCGCTCCGCGCCAAAACGGAGCTCAACCGTTCTCCAGGTTCGATACCGTATGTACCTGGATGCAAAACTTCCCCTCGAACTGTCATGGCTGCACCAATATCACTCCAACGTGGGAGCTGGCGGATCGTCAGCACATCTCCGTCCCGCAGGGGCACGTCGTTCTTCTCATCTCCGTTGATGGCTGCAGCAAGGTTAAGCTCGAGGCGATCGCTCGGAGTCGTTCGGGACGGATCCATCTCAAAGCGCGAGAGATCGGCACTTTCGGTGTAGGCGCTCCTCTTTAACCCACCGGATACGCGAACCAAATCCTCGACATGCATGTTGGTTGTCAGCGGATAACGGCCCGGCTTGGCCACTTCACCGGTTATGTACACCGTTGGCGGATTCACTCGAGCCGAATTGCGGTGAATCAGCAAGCGGTCGCGTGGCTGAATCAGAATGTTGTCTGCGGGATTCCCCGCGAGAGCTTCGCGAAGATTAACACTGACAATCTTCAATGTTCCATCGGGCTGCGTTCGGAAAAGCTGAGCAGAATCCAGCGAGGCGTCCTGTGTGACCCCGCCAGCCAAATAGATGGTGTCTCTGAGATACGCTTGGCCTGAGGTTCGGTACTTCCCCGGCTCTCGTACCTCTCCGCCGATCCAAACTTCCGGCGCGGGTTCAAAATCGTAGCGACTGAAGACACGCACGGTGTCAAGGGGCTGCAGTTTCGGAGCCGAGGCCGGATTCGCTAGAGCCGCGGTTAGATCAAAACTTTCAACGCTCGGATGAAAATCGGGAGGGTTCAGCCTGATGATTTCTGCATAGTGCGGCGCCGGCTCCGGCAATAGATCCTTGTAGGAACCAATCAGATCAGACAGGTTCATACCTTGTTTGTAGGAAAATCTTCCAGGGCGCAGAACGTGTCCTTGAAGGTAGATGGCGTCTTCGTTGTATGGAGCTATGGGAAAGATATGAATTTCATCGCCGTCATTGATCTTGAACTCATCGAGCTGTTTTTTAACTGAATCAGCGTCATCGGTCGGCGAGAGATTGAGTGCAAGCATCGTGCGCTTCTCGTGCGCTTCGACGCGCTGAACCTCGATGTGGCGCAGCGCGGCCGTCGGGAGGATCCCGCCCGCTAGATCGAGTACGTCCGCAAGTGAATTCTCGCCGTACAGCTCATAGATAGCCGGTCGCCGCACCATTCCGTCAACAGTCACCTGTGGTCCCAAGGGAGGGACCAGCAGCGTGTCGCCGTTCTGCAAGCGGCCCATATCGGATCGCACTCCGTGCAAAAGCAAATCGTATGCGTCCACCTCTTCCACAAGCTGCTTGCCCCGCAAATGTTTGAGCGCGCGCAGCGAGCCGCGAGCAGTTACCCCGCCTGCGGCAAACAAAGCGTTGAGGGGAGTCGAGAGTGAGCTGATATCGTAAGCGCCCGGCTGCGCAACATCTCCCACTACATACACGCGAACCGTTCTCAATTTCGAAAGAGAGACATCCGCTGAGACATCCCGATACTCGGTTCTCAGAACCTGTTGCACTGCCAGCTGCACCTCGCCCAGACTCCGCCCGCTCACGAGAAGCGGCCCGGCTTCAGGCAAGGACACGCGGCCCTCACGATCGACGACGCGATACATTCTCTGGGAAACTCCGCCCCAAAGATCAATCTCCAAGCTGTCGCCCGGGCCGAGAACGTAATCAGGTCCGACGGGGAGGTCCATGGGAATTGCTTCTGGGTCATTCGAATTGTTGCGGAATACGTCCAATCCAAAGCGCTCCGTTGGACGCTGCCGCTCCGAAGCCTGCACGTACATGTCATAGAGCGACGGTATGTCGGAGTAGGGATTCGCACGGCGCACCATTCTCACCGGCGACATGTCTTCCTCGTTGGCCCTTTCGCTCGCAGGTCTTGTGCGCGATGTCCGTTCTATTCCGTTTTTGTCCAGAGTGGATGCTCCATCACCTCGACCCGGCAAAGTCGGTAAGGAGCGCATGTCCCGGCTCAGCGGCAAGCCATCGACGGCACCTTGGCCCAATACTTGAGAACCTGCCAAGGGATTGGCGTCACGCTTGATCGGACTGGAAGTCATCTCAAGGTTTTGCGAAGAACCGGCAACACTGCCACCGTCCAAAGGATCTGCAGCCTGCGGCAATCCGTCCGCTCGCAGGATCCTCGACGGACTCTGCGCGGGTTGCTGCTCGGGCGCCGTCTGCGGGTTCGTCCCTGGCGAGTGGAACCCGCCGGGGGCACGAGTATTTTGGCGCCTTTCTGTTGGCGACTGCGGCTGACAATCTTCGTCGCGACGAGGATCGCACGTCGCGGCGCGTTCGAGATCTCTATCGTTCCTTTGCGGTTTGAGCGCTTCTGAATCTTCCTGTGCCTCAATCTGGACCAATCGCCGCGCTCGCTCCTTGAGCACCAACTCGTTTTCTTTTGCAAAGTCCGAGTCTGGATTCGGTGTGGGCTTCAAGTATCCATAGCGCTGCAAGAGCCGCGTCGCTATCGAGCGAAACGCGACGTCACGATTCAAGCGTTCGAAGATGGCTTGATCCGTCAGAGTCGAATCCTCCACGACCTGGCCGTTATCGGTAGCCTCCTTGGCGATCCATCGCTTCAACTCGACCAGCAGCCCTTCATCCTTAACCAGCACAGCCTGAATCTGACTTGCGGAAGCCGCCACTCGGCCTAGATTTTCCTGGCTCAAATCGAGAGCTTGAGCAACACCGTACTCGTTACGCCCTTGTTCGCTCGTTCTGCGCTGGCTGTCGGCTTGCTGCTCGGCGACCGCTGGCGCGCCTGACAATGACGCCAAGGCGAGACCTGCGAGGATGTTCTTCAATCTTTTTACGTTCAACATAATTTCACCCTAGTGCTGGACACAAAATTCTTCAATTCGTTCTGTCCGTAACCATCGAGCCTCGCAAAGCACCTAACATGCCTTCTTCAGATGCTTCGATATTGCTGGAATGGATATCGAGAGAGGCCCAATAATAAACGATGTAATTCTTCGCCGGCGCCACGGCGATGACGCGCACTTCCGGATGCTCACGGAACAGATCATCACAAACACTCGGCCTCCTGCCCGGTTGATCCAACGCGATCACCACGAAATTTGGCAGGGTCTTCTTCACGCTCTCCATAATCTCGGACTCGTCGGCAACCTCACCGACAATTTCGATGTCGGGCTGGTCTGCAAACGTTGTAAGAATGGTTTCCCGCAAAAGGCGCGGACGGTTGGCCACGAGGACACGTATGGCTTTTTCCATAAGAGACTCCCTGCGCCACAAGTATCCTGTTCTCTGGCATTTCCCGTAAGAATCAAAAGAAAGCCATCGCAATACACTAATTAAGTACTAAATTACGTACCAACAAACCGTTGGTGGGTACCAAGTTAGACCCAAGGGGATCCACTCTGACAATTGTTATCGGGACGGTCGGCAAAGACGACAGTCGCTTCG
>DATDHE010000501.1:0-3061 GCA_036521695.1 Candidatus Acidiferrum sp.
CTTTAGGCCAGTAGAAGCGGGCAAGCGGGGACGCTAGCCTGTTGGGCAGAAGTGGGGACCATGACATTTTCGGAAACAATTCAGCCATTACTTGCGAGAGCTGCACGATTAGACCGCCTTCGGTATTGGTTTGAGGCGGGAGCGGGGCTTCTGTTCGTTGGGCTGGCACTAGGGCTTGGTGGGTGCGCTGGCGCCACGAGTTCGTCGGGGGCTAAGCAGAATCCTCCGCCGACGAGCTCGGGTGTGAGTGTGTCGATCAATCCAACCTCGGCGTCATTACAGACCGGGAGCCCGCAACAATTTTCTGCAATAGTGACCGGCAGTTCGAACACAAGCGTAACGTGGACTTCGACAGGCGGAACGATTTCCAACGGCGGACTTTACACCGCGGGAAACTCGGCTGGGAGTTATAGCGTCACGGCAACAAGCGTCGCGGATAACACGAAATACGCGACCGCCCCGGTGATGATTACAACGACTCCGACTCCACCTCCGCCTCCTGGAACGGCTTCCTCGATTACCAAGGACGGCATCACATGGACGTTCAGCCAGGCGGTGCCTGTCGGGCAATTCGTGAACGGCGATTATTACGTGGTAGGTCCGGTCACCATCACCGCGATCAATCCCTCACCGACGACTTCTTCCCCCTACGAAAACGGATCCGTTGTGGATTTGCCGACGGCCAACGGAAAAAGCGGATTCGATTCACGGTTGAATGATGGCACGGACGAATCGTGGTGGTTTGACGCTACGCTGCGATCCTATCCGCCAATCACACTTAAGCCAGGAGACTCGCTCGTGTCTTCTATCAGCCTGGCGACCATTCATTCCGTGCCTGAAGTGATGCGCGTTTCGGATATGAGCGCTAGTCCCGTGGCGTCGGATTCCGTGTTGACCGTCCTGGCGGCCGCGCCATCCGCGGACGCGTTCCGGCCTTCCTACTGCGACCGGAGCCAAACGACTTATCACGCGAATGTATTGCAGAGGAATTTGCTGCCGTCGCTCGCGCCGCCGAATCCTGCAGGTACACCAACGCTGGCGCAATTCGAAACCTATTACCGCAGGCCGTGGATCGATACCAACGCGTTTTTGTTCGATGCGCCCGCGGATTACATGCCGAGCTATGGACAGCACATCGCGTTTGCGGATTCGTATACCGCGCTTCTGTTGACGCTGAATTTTCCGGCGGACCAGAAAGTGAATCTCACGAATTATTTGGTGCAATACGGCATCGATTTGTACGGTTGCGCGCAAGCCGGTTACGGATGGCCCGCCTTCGGCGGTCATCGCAGCGGAAGAAAGCTCCCGATTATTTTCGCAGGAATTTTGCTGAACAACTCCGGCATGAAAAATGTTTCGGCCGCGTATACGAACAAATTCGGCGAGGACATGCAAACGCTGTACATCAATCATTTGCCGCCAGCCGGAAGCTACACGCAAGCATGGCAAGGAGCGACGGTAATTTACGGCGGCCATTACGGGGTGAATGCAGATGGCTCGGTGGTGAGCCCGGGATTATATGGGCCGTACGAACAATTGCAGCCATCCGCCTGGGGAATCTTGACGCCGCCCGGTGAGCAGCTGGGAGAAGCTTACCGAAGATGCTGCACATCTGTTTCCTGGGTGGGCGAAGCGCTCGCAATGCGGCTGATGAACGCCGAGAGCGTATGGAATTATCCGCCGTTCTTCGATTATGTGGATCGATGGATGACGGAAGACGACACGCAAGCAGTTGCGGAAATCCTGGCGCAAAGCGGATATGACTACAGCGCAACCTGGGAACGCCAAGGACAGACGAAATACTGGCTGCAAGGTGAATTTCCTCAGTACACGTTCATCGACGATATGTGGAAGGCCTACCGGTAAAAGCCTGCGCCAAAACGCGAACGTCGCTCAGCGTGCGGCGCTCTTCCGTTGTGGGCGAGGAGGAACGAGGCAGAGTTGACGCATCAAGCCTACGGTATCTGAGCTGATGTAGGAATCGATGATCTTTCCGTTGGCGATATGATGGATGGTGATGCCGTCCAGGGACATTTTCTTATTTGTAGGACGAACTCCCCAGAGCTCTCCTTTATGTGTGCCGGAAATGGTCCAGGACGCGGCGACTTTGTCCTTTTCGGCAACAATGTCCTCGACAGTGAAGCGCAGATCGGGGAAGGCTGTCAAGAAAACTGCAATCTCAGCCCGGTAGGCTTCGGGGCCAACCGAGAAGCCGAAAGAATTGTTGTCGTGGAGAGCGTGGCTCGGGGAAATTAGATCGCTCACCAGTTCGAGTTTGCGTTTATTCCAGACTTCTTCATAGAGACGGCGAACAATGGCCTTGGCTTCAGCTGACATGCGCGCGCTCCCAAGAATGAGGTGATACAAACTCCTTGGACTTAGCCTCGCGAAACCGCAGACGGGAGAGTGGCGGGGGGAGGCTTGCGAGAGCGTACTCCCAAGAATCGTGGTTTGCAACGCGGTTCAATAGACCTCAATAGACCTCAAGGCAGACGCAGCTCTATTCGAGCATGTCAATCAGTTGGCAAAAAGGTGAGCGCATCCTTTGCGAATAGAAACTTAAAAAAACCGGGCTGAAGCCCGACACCTACACAATCAATCTAGAAAAGAAAAAGGGCCGCGGAATGAGCACGCGGCCCTGAGACACACTACTGAAGTTGTCTTCTCTTTGACTCGATACGATCTGACAGAATCCGCCCGAATCCTGAATTAAATCAGGTTGTAAACCGAACGTGTATCCCTGCAAATCTTGAGAAGCGGGATACATTTGCGTGGCATGATCCGCACACCATAGCGGAGTGAGCCACGACTACTTTAGAAAGGAGGTGATCCAGCCGCAGGTTCTCCTACGGCTACCTTGTTACGACTTCACCCCAATCATGAGTCATACCTTGGGCGCTTGCTTCCTTGCGGTCAGCGCGGCGACTTCTAGTACAACTCACTTTCGTGATGTGACGGGCGGTGTGTACAAGGCCCGGGAACGTATTCACGGCGTCGATCTGATACGCCATTACTAGCGATTCCGGCTTCATGCAGTCGAGTTGCAGACTGCAATCCGAAC
>DATDHE010000502.1:0-2697 GCA_036521695.1 Candidatus Acidiferrum sp.
ATGTCCTATGTAGTTGTATCTGCCTGAAACTAAAAGCAATAGTGGATGTTTTCAAGACAACGTAGATTTCATTTGCTATTCGCGATTCGCGAATATAGAATACAGGCATGAATTTGAAGCCCCAAGACGTCGTGGTTGCACTGAAGCTGTTCGGCTATCCGAACGGTCGTCCCGCGATGTCGATTGTGGCGAGCGATCTCGGCCTCAGCCCGTCGGAAGTTCATGGAGCGATTCAACGCCTGAGAAGCTCGAAGCTTCTGCAGGGTCCCGCGCTGAAAGACAAACTGAATATTTCCGGCCTAGAAGAATTTCTGGTCCACGGATTGAAATACGCATTTCCCGCAGAGCACGGCGAAGTGACGAGGGGCGTTCCCACTTCATACGCTGTCGAGCCACTGAAAAACGAAATTTCCGCGCCTGCCGAGTTACCGCCAGTTTGGCCATGGCCCGAAGGGGACACTCGCGGTGTTAGCCTTGAGCCACTTTACAAGAGTGTGCCGCATGCCGCGTTGCGTGATCCCGCGCTCTACCAACTTCTGGCGCTCGCGGATGCGATTCGAGACGGACGTGCGCGTGAGCGGAATCTTGCCGAACGCGATTTAGTCCACAGGCTAAGGTCGGCTCATGGCCAATCCTAATCTCGAACTTCTGACGGATGCGGCCAAGTTGTTAGAGCCGCTTCTCGGAGAATTGGTGTTCGTGGGCGGCTGTGCGACGGCACTACTCATCACCGATAATGCAGCGGCTGACGTGCGTCCAACATTCGATGTGGACGCGATTGCGGAAATCACGTCCTATGCCGAATACGACAAATTTTCCGAGAGGCTCAAGAAGCTCGGGTTTCAAGAAGACACACGAGAAGACGCGCCGCTCTGCCGCTGGCGGCAAAAGACGACGACGCTCGATGTGATGCCACTCAATCCAACGATTCTTGGTTTCTCGAATTCGTGGTATCGGCCGGCAATGGACTATGCAGAAGAACGTGAACTCAAGAAAGGCTTGAGGATCCGATTGGTCACTCCGGTCTATTTTTGCGCGTCAAAGCTCGAGGCTTTTGCGGGGCGCGGTAGGAATGATTTTGCCGGAAGTCGCGATCTGGAAGACTTGATTGCCGTTTTCGATGGTCGCGCCGAGTTGGTAGGAGAAATTCGAGCTGCGGAGGGCGATGTGCGCAGTTACCTCACGAAGGAAATCAAGAAGCTGCTTTCAATCCGTGCGTTTAACGACGCTTTGCCGGGTCATGTGCCGCCGGATGCCGTCAGCCAGGAAAGAGTCGGGACAATTATTTCGCGGCTTGAAGAGATTGCCTCACTTTAGCCTTCGGCCCAATCACAACCATGGTTCTCGGTTGATCGCGTTGAGATCAAATCCTGAAAGCCGTTTCGGCGGCGGTAGTTTGGAAACCAGCCATCGCTAGCATCACTCTGGACGTGCGCTTCGTGGTTCACCTTGCGCCGATTCAGTTTGTGTGTCAACGGGCGTCGCAGGCTTGCTGTTTCGATCCCAGGCGTCGAGCAGGAGAAAAAACGGGCGCGCGAGCAAATCATTGGGAGCGAGGGGTTTCCCTTCTGTGGTCCCCTGGGTTGCGAACACTTCGAGCGTGTCAGGTGGCGATGGGTCACTCCCGCCCAAATCGAGGTTTTCGTCCGCGGTCTTTTTGCAGACCTGCCTTCGCGCAACCAAGTCTAAGATCGTGCGTTAGTTCCGCGCGCTACAGAACGCAAACAGCACATTTTGAGCAGAACACAGCGAGTGTTTCAGTGTTCTGTTTTGGATCGCGATCAGCTGGCAGGAGGGTGAACGGAGTGCGTATCTTTTGAGGTGAACACTGCGTGTATTCCTGTGTTCACCCTATCGGGTGATTCTGCTGAGTCGCTGTCGGCTATCGACCGTGAAGGTGGCGCGTCCGACCGGTTGGAAGGATAATCCCGTCGGAGACACAAATGAAGCGGCGAACATGGGTGGTCTTTTTTGCAGTCCAACTGGTCGGCTGCATTCTTGCTAGCTACGGAACAGTGTATTCGGAATCCGCTTTCGTACGCTCGTCGTGGCTAGTGGGGTTCCTTCTGCTGCTCCCCGGCAATCTCCCTGCGACGCTGCTGGCACAGAAACTCATTCATGTACGCACAGCTTTCGTTTTCTTTCCAGTTGCCGTTGGGTTCAACGCCATTCTCTGGATCGCGTTGTCATCAGCAATCCGCACCAAGGACAGTGAGGTCGCTGCTCCTGACGGAAAGATGCCCGATCAAAAGGCCGCCTGGCCGGTATTCGTATGGTGCCTGCCTACTCTGGGCGGCTTCGTCATGTTTCTCCTTTCGTTTCCCATCGACCGTCATATTCCCTTCTGGCCTCGTTTGAGTTTCGCTGAGATTCTCACACTGTGGTTTCTCTTCGTTGCGCCAATTGCAACAATCATAGCCGTTGTCGCGTTGATAAGGCGCCGGCGGTCAGCGCATATTGCCACTAGGGTTTTGGCTTGGACCATGATAGCGGTCAGTGTCCTGGTGAATGCATTCGTCTTAGTTGGCATGTGGGCAGCGACCTACTGAGGCCGGACCAGCAGGGCACCGAAGATTCAAGGGCTTTTCGCGGGGGGCGGCACACCACAGGCGGAGAGAGCACTCCTGAGATTCCAGATCGCGACGCTCGTACCGCCGTTGACCATCGCGGCGGCCAGCCACCGGCTATCAGCACTGA
>DATDHE010000503.1:0-5161 GCA_036521695.1 Candidatus Acidiferrum sp.
AGATGTTCCGCCGCACGCTGCCAAACGGAACTTCCCGCCGTCGCCTCGACCGGCTCACCAACCGCCTTACCAAAATCCTCAGCGAAGCACGCAAGCTCGTGACACCCTGAAAATGGGCAGAGATTGGCCGGTTAAGCCGACAACTCACCGAGAGCCTGTCTACGCTTCCAGCAGCGTCCTTCTCACGCCAGTTATCGCTGACCAGAATAATCTCTGCAGTGTTGCAAGTAGTCAGAGAAGTTCAGTTTCTTGGGGCTAAACCAAAGGAAAGATTTTTATGCACACTGACCGCCTTCGCATCGTAGACGATCTTTCCGCCGACGACAGTCAACACCGATTCCGTCTTCGGTAGATCCTCAAGTGGCACGCTAAAGATATCTTGTGAGAGCACAGCCAAATCGGCCAGTTTACCTGGTTCTAGACTCCCTTTTTGCTTCTCAGCAAACTCCGCGTACGCCGAGGTCAGCGTATAGGCGATGACCGCTTGTTCACGGTTGATCGCTTGCCCTGGCTTTCCCGGGTAAACCGACGCCAACATGATGTTCAGATATGGGTTGTTAGGGCCGTCGGAACCCAGAGCAACGGGAATGCCGGCAACTAAGAGAGAGCGGAGAGGCTGCATTTGGTCTGTTCGATCAACACCAAAACGCTTCACGAACAGCTCGCGCAAGGTGAAGTGCGTAGGATTCTCAACGACGATCAAGCCCAATTCCTTCGTGCGAGTAATGAGGTCGGGCATGATGCCATCCCCGTGCTCGATGCGCACACGCCGCTTGGACCAGACTTCCTTTCCGCCGGTCGCGTCCATCGCGTTGAGGAAAGTCTCGGTGCTGCGGTCGCCTGTCACATGAACGAGCAATTGGTCGTTGTTTTGAATTGACTCCCTGAGCATGGCCTCCATTTCTTTCTCAGAGAAATCTAAGTCTCCGGAGATGTTGGGATCATCGGAGTAAGGCTTCCGCAAGGCCGCGGAACTTTCGATGGGACTGCCGTCCAGAACCCATTTTGTGCCACTCACAGTTATCAAGGGAGCTGGGTTGCGCGGAAGCGAACGCCCTTCAATCGTGTCGCGTCCATTCGAAGAAGTTCCTGCCATGCGAATCACACGCACGCGAATCGAAGTCGGCGCCTCTTTGTATAGAAACACGCAGCGCTCGGACCCAGCCGGCATGGACATGATTTGCACGGAGGTGATGCCAAGCCGCACAGCCTGGCTGAGGAAATCCCGCGTTTGCTCCAAAGCTTCCTGGTCGGTCGCCATATCGCTGAGCCGACGATTGAGCCGAAATTTGGCGTACTCATTGACTAAGCCGGTCAGCTTGCCGTCTGGCGAGCGTACAAGACGGCCACCCACCGGATTCGGCTCGTCCTCTTTGACACTCAGTTTTACAAACCCCGCGCTATTCAGAATCGCCGCGTGCTGTGCCCAGGTGTTCAGCATGACCGGATGAGTCGGTGCCAATTTGTCCAGCGATTCTCGAGTAGCGTGCGGGTCGTCGAGGGCAGCTGGTCCAATTTCGCCAAGGATCAGAGTTCCCTTGGGGGCTTTGGCCTCGGCTGCGGTCACTTCGTCCGCCACGTCCTTCCATGCGGGGTCCATAGTCTTGAACCGCAAAAGGAACCGGCTCGGCTCCACGTCGCAATGATAGTGGGCGTCGTTGATACCGGGAATCACCAGGTGCCCGCCTAGGTCTACGCGCTTCGTCTGCGCGCCGGCTAGACCGGCTATCTTCTCGGAAGTGCCGGTCGCAACGATGCGGTCGTCTCCTATTGCGAGCGCCTCGACATACGAATGTTCTGAACCGCCGGTGAAAATCTTTCCGTTCAGCAAGATCAAATCAGGGGACGCTTGCTGGCCGGCCCCGGCCAGAGCCGAAAAGAGCACAGCCAGCCCGGCAATCAACACCCTCGCTATGGTCCTTTTCATCGCCATCCTCCTGCGTGAGGTTCATGTCACTTCATCCATATTGAGCGCGCGCATCCCGCATCCGTGAGGTTACTTACCTGTCGAATTCTCCTGAGCGGAACTGCTTCCTGCCGACCACCGTCACCGCGCTTCCCGAGTCTGTAACCATGGCTCGAAACTCCGCTCCGCCGTCTGTAATCACAAAATCGGCGTGAACTGCGATGCCCAAGGGAGACACGTTGAGTGTCAGAGAGCCTGTGCAGTCCGGATTCATTGTGTATGTCCCCTTAATGGTCACTGGAAAGCTGCTGCCGTTCACGCTTGTGGTGGCCGTCGCAGTAGTGTTGCCCTTCCGGTCGAAAGTCTGCCTTCCGACCTGTACAAAGGGACCGGACTCAGCGCCAACAAGTGTTCCCACGCTGGTGTATCCGAAGCTGCCGCTCAGGCTAGCGGTTGTGCAACTGTGTTCCTGGCCAGCCTGTGCGCGGGGCACCGTGCCTAGAACAAATGTCCCGGCGAAAAAGATAAATAAGAGAGTTCTACATGCAAACTGTTTCATGGCGATTCTCCCCTTTTGACTTTTCGGCGGCCATGTCTTGCCGCTCTCGTTGAGAATGCGCAGGGAAACTAAGAACTTGGAAGTACGGGAGGGTTAATGCCGGGTACCGTACGGGTACGTACGCTTTGCTTTCAGTAAGTTACCGAAGACCTGTCTGCCAGCGCGTAACGATTGTGATTGACTGCGCGGCCGCTCCTTCCACTGTACCGTTGATCAAGAATCGCCGCCCGTCCCTGCCGACAGCATAAGCATTGGTCGGTACTTCCGGCGGACCCTCCCACGGGGGAACTGCAGTCCGGAACAGCGGGTGAGGCGAGCCCATTACGAACTCGGCTCTGTTTTTGACATCCACCGCCATCATGGTTCCCTCCAGCGTGAGGTAGAAAAGCTCCCGCCCATCATGACGCCAGTGCGGCTGCCATCCTCCACCGGTCGAAACCAGCCACTTGTGATCGCCTGAGGGAAAGTTCCGCACGTAAACTTCGTCGCGGCCTGTTTCGTCGGACGTGTAGGCAATCCACCGCGGCCCTGCTCCGGTTGTTGGCGGCGAGAAACAAGCGTTGGCTTCGCTATATTGGCTCGGCCAGGGGCGGCTGGGCTTTTCCGGGCGCTTCGGATCTGAGACCTCCGCGATAAATATGTTCAACTTCTTCCATTCAGGCCAAGGCGTGAAGTAAGCCAAATACCTCCCGTCGGACGACCAGTCGCTCAAGAACTTGGGTCCTTCGGAGACCAGTACGTTTGAGGCGGTCCGCCCATTCAGTGACTGGCGTTGGAGGCTCATCGCTTGTTCATCGCCCGTGGTGAACAGTACCTCACTCCCGTCCTGAGACCAGACCGGGAAACCCACGAATACGGAGGTATCCGTCAGCCGCGAAGACGCTCCACTGGCCAGCTCCAGGATCCATATTGACGACCCCGCGCCGTTCGGGTCGTTTACCATCATGGCGACGCGCTTCTCGTCCGGAGAGAGGCTCCACACATAGTAGTCGTTCAGTGGGCCGACACTTCCGAGACGTTTGCCTTCCCGGTCAAACCACTCCAGCTGGCGGTTTGCTTGGCTGCCCGCTCGATACGCGAGCACTCCGCTCGTTGATACTGAGAAGTCCGCCTTGCCAATCCTCTGCACTACTTCCGGAGCGACCTCAACTCTTCCACCGCTCAATTCGAGCCGCTGCAGGTCAAACGGCTGAGCGAGCAAGGCGCCACCATACACGAAGAACAGAAAGCCTTTTTGCTCGCGTGGCTGCGGCGCATACGCACCACTCGCTTCGGCGTTCACAAGAAATTTGGAATCCGTCGAATCAAGTGAGCCGACTCGAATCGATGACTCGCCCGGCCTCGAGCTTACGGCGAAGTACAAAAAATGGCGGCCGTCCGGGAGAAATTGCGGAAACTCATGGACGATTTCGCTGCGCTCAGCATCTAGAACGGTGACGAGTTTGGGTGTGCCACCACTTGCGGGAATCTGATAAAGACCTCCGCGCGGTCGCGGGCCGTACACAATCACGCCTGCCGAACTCCACGTACCGCCTCGAAACGGTCCGACATTGCACAACGCTTGTGCTGGCCCTCCAGAGATATCAATCCTTTTCAACGTGCTCCGTGCGAGGAATCCCAATGAACGACCGTCGGGTGACCAGAAAGGGTAAGTCCCATCTTCCGTGCCGGCTAATGCCTTCGCTTCCAGCGAGTCCAGCGCGCGTACCCAGAGCTGCAGCTTGCCCGCAGTAACCGCTGAGAAAGCGATTCGTTTTCCGTCTGGAGAAATCGCAGAGTGCTCGATCACTGCGCCCCGCGGCGGAATTATGGAAAGCCGCAGCGTGTCCCTGACTTTCGGAACTCTTTGAAAATAGAACAGATAAAGCGCTGAAACGGTGAAACCCAGCAGCACTCCCGCAAACAGGAGAGTCGCCGGATGCCTGCCTTTTCGTGCCCCCGCCGGCAGTTGGTGCACCGAGAATTGTGGCACGTAGCCGCCCTTCGGCAAGGAAATAAGGACGGGATCTCCTTTTCCTTCGCTCTGGTAATACTTGCCAAGCCGCGCCCGTAAACGGCCGGCCTCAACTCGCACGATGGGGTCCGTTTTCGGGTCGAACGACGCACTGCGTCCGAGCACTTCCACGCCGATGACGGACTCCTTAATCTCACCCGTGCGTCCTTCCAGTGTTGTGTCCACTACGAACCGCAGAAACCGGCTTCCGCGTTCTGCATCGGCAAAGGCTGAACTAGCCAGGATCCGGTCGAGCTGTCCGCGCACCCGCTCTGCGTCCATGGTGGATGGATTTTATCATTCACTTATGCCCATGGCGTAAACTGCTTTGTCAAACGAGACCAGTCCACCGGGACGAAAAACGCGCTTTCCGCAGAAGTAATCCACTTGGCGTTGCGATTCGAACAGATAGCTTCCGGGTTGTCGGCAAGCCGGAAGTAATCCGTTTCATCCGTCATGCGGCCCGCTGGCGGCGGTTCTTCCGCTGTTCCCTCGCCGCCTCCAACTTCCGATCCCGGTCGGCCTGAATCTCCTGCTGATGCCCGGCGAGCATGTCCTTCGGCATGATGTATCCGACGAACGCCGCCATTTCAGGCCAAGGCCAGACGACGGCAAGATACTGTGTTAACTTAGGGAGCAGAAACCGAGGGGCATTTTCGAACTCAATTTACCGTCGAGGAGAGAGAAGCCATGCCGCTGAATG
>DATDHE010000504.1:0-3311 GCA_036521695.1 Candidatus Acidiferrum sp.
CCCGAGCTGAAGGCTTTAAGAGCTTCGAGAGACGTCGTAGTGGCCTGTTCAAGGGGAGTATCAAATCTCTGCACGGTGCTCAGCGACTCGCCCAGTTTGTTTCGAATTTCCGAAGCGGTCTTTCCCAGCGCATCGAGCACATGGTTTTTGTCGCTCGCCTGAGCTCCCGCACTCGTCAGCGATTCTCCGTTTGTGCAGTTGACGGCCTTGACGGTCAGAAGGTACTCAGTACCAATCTGGGCAATGGAGCCGTCGAGGACGGCGGCGCTACCCGCCCGTTGGCAGAGTTCCCGTGCGATCTCTGGTGTGAGTTTTGCGTCGGCGGGCTGTCCCATCAGGCTAAGTGTTTGCTTAATACGTTCTTCTGAAATGAGCTTGAGGAAAGGCGATTGCTCGAGCTGTACAGCTAAGCCTTCCCGCAGGGTCCCGTCGAACACAGTATCGCCCGTCGTGTTCGTGAAATCGGCGACCAAAACAGAGTCTTTCTCGCCCAAGACCATTGGCTTAGGCTTGCGAAGCAAGAAAACAGCGCCGAGGACCGACAAAGCCAGCACCGCCCCAATCGGCAATAGTGATTTCCAGCTCAGCTTGCGACGCGAACTAGTTGGGACAACCTGGCGACTCTCTGCTGGCGAGCGGTCCGCCTGTTCCACAACCACCGTTGTGCGTGAGCGGCTCTCTATAACCAAGTTCTCGCCATCCAAGGTCACTGTGCGGACCTGTTCCGCGAAACGATACCCGCGTCCAGGAAGAGTCACGATGTAGCGCCGATCTTCTGGAGTGTCCCCAAGCGCTTTGCGAAGCATGAAGATGTTCTGGCTCAGGTTTGCTTCCTCGACAAAGGCATCCGGCCAGAGTGCGTTCATCAGCTCGTCCTTGGAGACGTCCTCTCGACTGTGGCGAACCAGAATCAGCAGCGTTTCAAAGGCCTTAGGCGTGATGGGCACGTGCTGGTCTTCGCGCAGCAGCACTTGCTTTTCAGGATCAACCCGAAAGGGTCCGAACTCGTAGAGGACTTTGGGTCCTGTGGCCATACCGAACCTGCGGGAACCGCAACTTTGCCTCCGACCTGGGGGAGCAAACCCGGAGGACGACTTACACTTAGCGGCAATCTATCATGTGCATTTGCCTTGAGCAACCATAGCTCCGGCTTGGAGTGGCGCGCACCATGACGCGGCCAGATCGGGCAGGCCGTCCATAACTCCTTCCTTTTCTTTAGAAAACAGACGTTGAGAACTTTTGAGAATTTCTAAGGCCGTTTCTGAGGACTTTTGATCCGCCCGTCCAGCAGCATGCGTGCATTCGGACAAGGGATGCGTCCGAGGTGCAACGAAAGGAGGCGAGCCGTGACGGCAAAAACAACCCGGATCACCGTTGAGTGTCAGACGCTACTTGTGATTCGGCGCGCAAAAGCGGTGTTGGCCTGGTGTCCTGGTTGTGACGGAGAAGTGGAGGTCATCGCGCTCGACAGCGACAGCCTCGTTGAACCGGTCGCAGCCGCGCAAATCCAGGGGTGGCAAGGTACAGGCAAACTCCACTTTTGGCAGACCGCCAATGGACCAACCCAGATTTGCCTGACATCCCTTTTTCGATGTTTCGAGTTGGAGCAGGTTCAAATATTTTTCCGTCCAATGAGATCCCATTAAATCAATCAAGGAGAAAACAGTTATGAAACTGAGTTCGAGTACGAAATCGTTTCGCATCGCACGCATTGGCCTGGCACTGGCGGTTTTTGCAGCGCCGGTCGGGGCACAGGAACACAAGTCACAGCCAGTCCGCTTCACCGTCACCGACCTCGGCACGCTGGGCGGAACGTATAGTCAGGCGTTCTTGCTGAACAATGAGGGCTTCGTGGGTGGCACTGCCAGCCTCCCCGACGGCACTCAGCATGCTGTCCTCTGGCGAAACGGGCGAATAAGGGACCTCGGCACACTAGGAGGGCCGAACAGTATAGCGTTTGGCTCGCCCAACGAAAGAGGTCAAATTGTGGGTGAGGCTGAAACTTCCATCACAGATCCGAATGGCGAAGACTTTTGCGGCTTCCTCGCGCTTGGGGATCCCTCCTCCGGCACATGCCAAGCTTTTCTCTGGCAAGACGGCGTGATGACTCCCCTTCCGGCGCTCGGCGACAGTAGGGACCGGAAGCAAAAGAACAGTGCAGCTAACTGGATCAACAATCGCGGTGCGGCGGTCGGGACTGCGGAGAATGATGTCACGGACCTCACATGTCCAGGCCGTTCGATCTCCCCCCAAGTTCTAGAGTTTAAGCCTGTCATTTGGGAAGAGGGCCAAGTCCGGGAACTTCCGACATTCCGCAACGAGGACGGGGACTCCGACCCGGACGGCGTTGCTTTCGCGATCAACGACCGCGGTCAGGTTGTCGGGGCCTCGGGCCGCTGCACAACCTTCAACACGAATTCCACTCAGACCTACCTTGTGGGTCTTCATGCCTTGCTCTGGCATCACGGCAGGGCAACGGACCTCGGCAATCTCGGCGGGACGGGACCAGGAGGCGGAAATGTGGCTGTTGGAATTAACAACCAGGGTCAAGTGGTTGGTAGCTCGTATCTGAGCGACGGCACAACCTTTCATGGCTTCCTTTGGACCGAGGATACGGGTATGAAAGACCTCAGCACGCTTCTGGGCGACCAACTTAGCGCCGCGCTCGGTGTCAATGACAGGGGCGACGTGGTTGGTATATCGCTTGGAATTTCACCGAACGGGAGCGTCAACCCACGCGCGTTCTTCTGGCGAAACGGCACGATGACCGACCTCAATACCCTCATTCCTGCCGGATCTCCCTTGCTTCTGATTCAAGCTTGTTCCATAAATTCGCGCGGGGAACTCATAGGTTTGGCCGTCGAGACAAGCAGTGGCGAACTGCATGGATTCCTAGCGATTCCAAAACCCAGCGACAACGACGAGCGCCCCACTTCTGCCGAATAAACCTAGCAGCAGTGAAGCCAAAGAGGCGGATCTAACTGAAAATGGACGCAACGCGCTTCAGGAGCGACTGCGCTTTGCGCCCGTAAGGAACTCGACTCATGGGGCGGCAATAGTCGTCCCGAAAACACCAACCACCCTCGTCGGCTGGTTTCGATAAATCGAGGATGAAGAGCCGGGACGGAGAGAGCGGGGAAATCCCCGCTCTCTCTTTCTTGTGACTCTCCTCACCCAGATCATAACCTGACAGTGGGAACCGAATGATGAAGTTCTGGGCGGATTTTCGGCAATCCGGAAATTACCGCGATCTGGCTACACGACCTCGATAGGTCCTGGTTAACGGGGTAACCGGAAAAGTTCGTACTAGT
>DATDHE010000505.1:0-2305 GCA_036521695.1 Candidatus Acidiferrum sp.
GGAACAAGGAATTCGCAAGGCTTAGTACGCGCTCAAGAGAACCGTAGTTCCCCGTGCGAATCGTAATAAGCCACTCCCTTTCCGGACGAGGCAATGTGATCGTGCCAGAGCGCATCAGTTCGATGCCCTCGTTCAGCAAGCGGATCACGTGCATGGCAGCCTTGATGTCGTACCCGTGCACACCAATTAACTCGTGCCTCTGACCCTTCTTGCCAGTTCCAATCCCTTGCAGGCGGCGAATTTGAGCCTCGGCAAACCCACGGAACTGGAGGACTGCCTGCCGCGAGAGGAATACGTCCCCGCTCTTCAAAACCCGATCCCACGGCTCCGGCTTCGGTGCATAGTTCTGGGAGAACAGAAAGTGCAGAGCTGTCGTTCGCCAGAATTAGATCGTGTCGGCTGTCACGCCAACTTAAGGGGTGGGTTCCCATCAGTCGGATTCGTGATCAGCGGCTCGTCGCAGACATCAACCAACATCGAACCGTGCTCGAAGTCAAACCGAGGCAGAAGATGGAGAGTGCGGCCTTGCCGATCGCTCCGGGATGACGACGACCTATTCCACTCTCACGCGGCGCGGCGTTCATAGCGGCGGTGCAACCCGCCCACCTGAGGAACGGCGAAGATCGCGCCTTGCCGCATGATCGCCCGAGGCTCCGGGGCGTCCTTCTCCAAAGCCAGGTGCGTCCGCGACCGGTGATAGTATGCCAGATAATTCCCCAGCATCTTGCGAAGGTGTCGCTGATTTAAGACCACAACATGATCCAAACACTCACGCCGAATGGAGCCAATCAGCCGTTCGGCGAATGCGTTCTGCCAAGGGCTCCGTGGTGCAGTGATGATCTCGTTAATCCCCAACGATTGAATGCGGCGCCGGAACTCGTTGCCATAGATAGCATCACGGTCGCGGATCAAATATGGCTTGGCGTCCCGTTCGCTGAGGGCTTCGACCACTTGCTGGGCGGCCCATTCGGCGCTGGGATGTTCCGTGACTCCGAAATGAAGTACTTTCCTCCGTTGATGCTCCAACACGAGAAACACAAACAAAACCCGCAGGCGGATAGTCGGCACGGTGAAGAAGTCGACGGCAACGATTTCCCCTACATGGTTCTGAAGGAACGTTTTCCAGGTCTGTGACGGCGGCCGATCGACGGTCTGCAGAATACGGGACACGGTTCGTTCCGAAACCTCGATTCCGAGTTTCAGCAACTCGCCGTGAATGCGCGGAGCTCGCCACAAGGGATTCGCCCGAGCCATGGTTTGAATCAGCTCGCGGATCTCCTTGCCGATTGACGGTCGACCTAGCTTCCCACGCTTCTTCGAGAGTTCTGCCCAGTAGCTCCGAAACCGCTGGCGTTGCCAGCGCACAACCGTGTCCGGGTGAACGACCACCAGGGCTTGTCGCCAGTCCTTCCAAATGCTGGCCAGCACAATCCAGAACCAGCGGTCCCGCCGGATTAGCCGTGGACGCTTCTTCTTGCGCTTGTAAATAGCCAACTGTTGGCGGAGGGCCAGGTTCTCCAGAGCTACCGCATCCTGGCTTCCACCGAATAGCCAAATGAGCCGAAACAAACCGAGCAGGATTGCGAGCATGTCGCCCGATTCTTCCTGCTAAGCGATTGGAAAGTCAATATGCTTTGGGCGATCTAGTTTTGGCGAACGACAGGGTGGGCACTGGAACTTCTACGTTACTCTTCAGTTTGCGTCCCAATCGGCAATTAACCAGTTTAACTCCACATATTACGCAAGCGCCGCCGGCGGCTGGCCCCCTCCCGCTCGGTTTGGGTCGGGACCGGCCCTGCATCTTGAGAACCTCGGGGACTTTGGGGATGGGACTTTCGGAGTCGTTGGGACAGCCCACATCGATCTCTTCAACCCTGATACCGGGCTCGGGGGAATCGCGGGACACGTCGGTATCGACGGCCTGTGGGGCCACATCGTGCAATTCTTCGGCGGAAATATAGATCCAAAAGGATGCATTTTCTAGATGACGGAACTAGTCAGATTGGTTTTGCGGGACAAAGAACGTTCGCGACCCAGGCGCGGGCGGCTCCTTGTCGGCTTCCTTGCGAGGGCGTTGGTTGGCCTTCTGCTGTCGCATTTTTCCTCGGCAGCACAGGCGGACCTGACGCGTAACGCGGGCACGGGCGCCAGTGCGGGGAAGCTCACGGCAAGGCGGGAAGCCTCGCACTGGGGTTATGTCGATGCAGATGGAAAATCTGTTATTCCCGCGCAGTTCGATTCCGCCAGCGAGTTCTCCGAAGGAGTAGCCGCCGTCGAAGTGAACAAACGATTCGGTTACATCGCT
>DATDHE010000506.1:0-6473 GCA_036521695.1 Candidatus Acidiferrum sp.
GCCCACAATCCCATGATCCCCCACGTGATTGTTCTCGAGCCCGGTCTGGTCATTTATAAAATCTACAACGGCTATTGGTTCTTCGGCCGGCCAACCCTGGAAGATCTCCGCCAGGACCTGCGCGCTGTTACTAAGAAATGCCGTCCGGACTGGGATATTACAACGCCCGAACTCAAAGCGGCGTGGCAGCGAGGCCGCAAGGAACTCTTCTATCCGTACGGCAAAACGTACATCCAAACTCTCGGTGAACAGGATTAGTTAGGGGCGCCACGCTGCGCCGTCATCGCCCGGTGGATCAAATTGGTTTGATGGGCGAACCTAAGAACTGTTCACTCGCTTGCGGTTGCCACAACGAGATTGTTCCACTCGTACTCAGCCCCGTTCTAGGCGGCCCCTTCTCACTAGACAATTAACTGTCGGTACGAGTCCTTTCTGTCCCACAAGTCAGGGAACAGACTCACAGTGACTGGACGGGCGGTTCACTACCGAGGTGCCAAAGGCCCGCCTCGTTTGTCTCACGAAGCTTGGTTAATGCCACGTCTCGCCTTTACCTTCGAACCTCAGTCTGGCTTACGATGGGCCTGTCCCCAGCGGGACACGGTCTTCCCTCATGCCCCACGAGCAAGTGCCTAATCACAGCGTTGATGCATTTGTGTTTTTTGCCATTGAGTTCGGCATCTTCGTAAAATGACAAATCTCTGGAGCGGCGAATTTTCCTCACCTCGCGGGACACGTGGACCGCTTCGCGTTTCAATGCGTCGAGTTCTGCGCACATACCATTCGCTCCGGCGGCTGGCAATTCTAGGTTCCGGGGGCCAGCGGCACAAGAGCTTTTTGGTACTCGTTTTCTGGGCACATAACGAGGTGTTTATTGGAGAGGAGGAATCCCCTCTAAGCCACGAGTCCGGCAGATACAACTCCAGGAACTTGGCCTCATAACTCCTGTCAAATCAACAAACCAACCTCGCCAAGTTGCTGGCACCAGTGCGCGTCGAAGACGCAGTCGGGGTTTATCCGGAGTTACGCCCCTAGCCCGACGAGAAGCTTTTCAGTAAAGCCAATTCACTCCTCGCGAAGCAGGATCATTGGATCGATCGACAGGGCGCGCTGCGCGGGAATCCACGTAGCCAGGAGTCCCAGCAATGACATCGCCAGAACAACACCAGCCAATACCAGCGGATCGCGGGGAGTTGCCTGATACACGATGGAAGCCAGTACTCGGCTCGCCAGAATTCCGAGCAACAACCCTGCCGCTGAACCAAAAGCCAGCAATTTGACCGCTCGTCCCAACGCTGCCTGTAACACTTCTCTGGGCTGCGCGCCGAGGGCCATGCGAATTCCTAACTCTCGCAGCCGCTTGCTGACCGAGTACGCGGCCATTCCAAAGATGCCGGTGATAGACAGCATCGCGCCCATCGCGCCCAGAACACCCAGCGACAGTGTTGCCATCCGCGAAGGAAACAGAGCGCTCTCCAGTTCCTGGTTCCAGGTTCGGATGCTAAAAGGCAGCCCTGCATCCAGTTGCGTTACGGCCCTCTTGATGGCTGCGGCTAGTTGCGGCGAATCGCCGTTGGAGCGCACCACCAGACACATCTGACCCGCAGGCGACTGCAGGAAGGGGAGAAACATCGCCGCCTGCGGATCTTCGGCGAGGCTTCCATATTTGCCATCTTCCACAATGCCTACGACCTGTATGCGGGTTCCATCCCGCCTCTTGAAGTATCCGCCCAATGCGTTTGTTGCGGAACCAAAGATCTTGCTGGCAAACTCCCGATTGACCACGGCTACCGGTGGCGCGGTTTTGTCGTCGTGCCAGGACAACGGCCTACCCGCCAATAGGGTTGTCCGGGCCGCATCGAAGTATTCGGGAGATATGTTGTAGATAACGGTTTCGGCGGCGGCATTCGATGGCCGCAGATCGGAAGTCTTGTCGGTAAAGACATGCGTGCCATTCGCGCCGTAATACAACGGCAGCCGATCGACCAATCCCACAGTCTTTACGCCGGGAATGGTCTCCAAAGCTTCGATCACGCGTTTTTGCATTGCGGGCGCGCTGTCGCCGCTATAACCGGCCATGCTCAGAGCGGTCTCGACGAGCAGGGCGTTGTGCGGTTCAAAACCGAAACTGGTGCGGAGCGATCGCGTCAGCCCGCGCACGGCGACCAGAGAAGAAGTCACCAGCACCGCGCAGATAGCAATCTGCACCACGAGCAACAGGTCCCGGACAGTGATCCGCCGGCCCACTGTGCGGGTTGATCCGGACTTGATGACCTGATATGGATCCGTGCGAAGCACCTGCCTTACCGGGACCGCGCCAAAGAGGAATCCACTCGCCAAACTCAACAGCAATGCGACTGCATAAACGTTTGCGTCTGGGTTTACAGGCACTTGGAGAGGGGCTGTTGGGAGCGGCTGCCAAACGCTCAGCGCGCGTAACAACTGAACGCTGCCCCATAGACCAATAGCGCCTCCGATCAGAGAGATCAGGACGGCTTCGGTAAAGAGTTGCCGCAGAATTCGCATCCGGCTTGATCCAAGCGCGAGACGCAAAGCCACTTCCCGGGAACGATCAGCAGCGCGTGCGGCAAACAGGCTGCCCAGGTTGGCACAGGCGGCGAGCAGAATCAATCCCGCCAGCAGCATCAATCCTGTGAGGAATGCCCGCATCGGATCGCCCAGCCAGTCGCCGGCAAGACCTGGACGCGCCAAGGAAAAGGTCATTTGGCCGTCGTCTTTTGGATATGTCTTTTCCAGATACGAGCCAATGGAGTTGAGATCGGCGACCGCCTGTGCTGGAGTGACCCCCGCCTTCAAATGCCCCAAAACCATCAAAAGGCCGCGGTTCCCGCGCGCATCCAAAACGTTCATGCCCTCGACCTGTTCCTGGTTCACCAGGGGCACCCAGAAATCGGGAAAAACAATCAGCAATGTTCCCCGGAACTCCGGCGGTGCTACACCCAGGATCGTAAAAGGGTGCTTGTTCAGCTGAACGACACGGCCGACCACGCCGCGATCATCCTGAAAATGGCTGTGCCAATACGCGTAGGTGAGGACGATATAAGGAGCGCTGTTCGGGCCATGCTCATCGGCGGCGTGAAAGAAGCGGCCAAGATACGCATGAATGCCTAATGCATCGAAGTAGTTCCCGGTAGTTTCGAGGATCCAAGCCGCGGACGGATTGTTGCCGGTATCCAGACCTACCGAAGTGACGTTATACGCTGCCAAATCCTCAAAGCTGCGGTTGCGATCGCGCAGATCGAGATAGTCGGGATACGAGTGATTGACGGCCTTATCGTTCCCGCGCTCGATTCCGTAGAGACTCTCCGCTTGAGGTACATTCAATGGGCGCAGGATCAGCGCATTCAAAATACCAAAAACCACGGCGTTTGCGCCGATGCCCAATGCCAGCGTCGCAACGGCCACAGCGGTAAAACCTGGAGATTTGCGCAACATGCGCAGGGCGAAGCGGATATCCCGCACCAAATTCTCGATCAATAGCATTCCGCGCTCGGCTCGATAGTCTTCTTTCATCGCCTCCCGGCCGCCAAACTTGAGCATGGCTTGGCGTCGCGCCTCCACGGGTGATAAGCCGCCGCGAAGATTTTCGGCGGTTTGCAAAGCGATATGTTGCTCAATCTCTTCTTTCAATCGTTCGTCGTCCCGCCGCCTCGTCACAAAGTGGCTCATACGCGAGAGAAAGCGCCTCAGAGATTTCATGACAAATGTGTGCCACGAGCACGAAAGGGGGAAACGCTGAGTAGTGCGCAACTGCTTGACTGATGAGGGTAGGCCCCTCGAAACCGGCTTACAGGAGCAGGTTTCAAACCACCTTCGGCGGCTGTAGCCAAAAGCCATGGTCGTGAACGCGGAAGGAAAAGGCCTGGCAACGACCAGGTCAGGTGACAGGCAAGAAGAGGACCGCAAGGGAACCACTGTTGAAGTGTCGAAAGGAAAAAGACGATGTCAAAACCGCGGGGGGTTTGTTACTGCGGGATTAGCTCCGACGAAACCTGCTTACGGGCGGAGCGGCATCCGGCATGAGAGGTGGCCTGAGCTTGCCGATGAGGCGGTTGAGCGGAACGTGGGAACCTGAACTGCGATGCAAACGGAGAAGCCACAAGTGGAAGAACCACGAGGGCGAGAGTACGGATGCGCAGTTTCAGGGTCGGACTGCTCCATAGTAGTGATGAAGCGGGGTAATTCCCGTGGAGCGAAGGGGGCAGGTCACTCGCGTCCTAACCAATTTCGGTCAACTGGCAACAGGAGGAACCGAGCGGTTAAGACGGAAGGTAGCAACCTTCACTGGGTGGCACGAGCCGTGTGACTGGCGACAGTCAAGCACGGATCTGTGAGGGGCTCGGGGTGCAATTCCCCGGGCCTACTCGGCCCTCCGCTTTGGCATCGAAGAACCGGCGGATGATCGCCGCCGTTTGCTCCCAATCCTTGGTTTCGGCCTGCAGCTGCTTGCGGCCTTCCCGTGTCAGGCGATAGAAGCGTGCCCTACGATTATTCTCTGAGGCACCCCACTCGGATTCGATCGCGCCTTCTTGCTCCAGCTTCAATAGCACGGGATACAGAGTCCCTTGATTCACGGCGAGCAGATCTCCGCTGATCTGCTCGATGCGGCGCGCGACTCCGTAACCGTGCAGCGGCCCCAGAACATCGAGAGTCTTGAGGACCATCAACGCCAATGTGCCCTGCAGGACATCCGTTTTTTGTTTCATAGCACCGCCGTTTTGGTTTCCAACAGGAAGAATGGCACACTTCCTTTGGGAAAACAACAGGTAAGTTCTCCGGTACGCCATCGATGATGAATTGATCCGTAGGGCCCGGGAAATGTGGATAAGGGTTCTGGCGAGCGCCAAGAAGGCTTAATGCTAGAGGCGTTGGGTGCTACGTCGTGGATTTGCGAATGGCCACCAACTCAGTTTCCACCGGCACGCCGCGAGCTACCTTCACTCGGATGACGGCTTCAAACGGCTTGAGTTCGCCGTCTTGGGAAACGGAAAGCCGCAAGAGCAACTCTTCGACAGAGCTCTGCCTGCAAACGTACTCGACGGCGGCCTGTGTGCCGATCGTGGTGTTTCCCGCGAGGATTAGCACAGATTGACCCGGATTCATTCCTTTCACGAGGCCCAGGAGGGCGTAGTCCTCCGTGAGGGGTACACCAGAAGGAGTTGCAAAGAATTCCTTGCCTTCGTCGGGTTGTGGGTGCCTGTTGATTATGGCGTGGTCCCCTTTACGAGGGCCGGAAGTAAACTGCTCGAAAAAGAATTCCTGGGTGCCGGGAATTTCCAGCAGCGAGAGATTCTCCACCGGCGAACCAATGAAAATCAAGTTGTTGTTCTTGGCATCGTCGAGCGAAAAGAGACTCCCGCGCTTGACGCGGATGCGGCGATGGAGGAGTCCGAAGACGCGATCGAGTTCGTGAACCGCCAAGACTTCGCCAACGCCAGTGTAGTGGTCCAGAATAGGGGCTCCCGCGTCACGATTTGCATCGCGGTAGCGCATTCCTGTCTCAGGGCGGCCAACAAACGCCGCGTTACTAAAGACGACCCACGGCTCTTCCGGCCCTGAAGTGAATCCCTTCCAGAAGACGCGAAAAGCGGCTGGCACAGGTTCGATTTCGCTCGCGAGGCCCACAGGAGCCGGAGTTCGCGTCGCCAGAAGCCAAACAATGACTGCGATGGCCGCAGCCAGGAAGATGGAGAGGGAAATAACCTCGGTTCCCCACCTGCGTTCGGTGCTCTTCTCGAGGGCATTTTTGCTAACCACTCCGTTTGCGGTACTCGAGGTAGATTTTGCACCAGAAGCGTTGCGATGGTGAAAGGAAAGGACGTAGGTGCCTTTAGGAAGATCCACCACTATAGGGTCTTCGAGCCCATCCGAGCCGTAATACTCGGTGAGCTTGGAGCGCAGGCGTCCCGCCTGGACACGAACCATGGAGTCGAGTTGCGGGTCGAAATCCGTAGGGCGTCCGAAGACCTCGGTCGCGATTTGGAATTCTTTGATGGGAGTGCCCGGATGATCTACTGCATGCTTCGCCAAATAGCGAAGTAATTTGCAAAGGGACTCCGAGCCATGCAGCGCATGGCTGCCAACGAGCTGATTAATCTGCTCGAGAAGTTGCTCCCGTTCGGTCACACAGGTCCCTTGATACGTTGGAGTAACAGGAGTGTAACAAGTCACGCATCCCCATGCAAGATGGAGAGTTATTTGATGTAACCGTATCAGACGCATTGAGACTTCTAACGGAAACCGAAAAAACGAATAGTACGCACATATATATAGCAGCATCCGTCTGTGCAGTGGTGCCGACGTTCAGTAAGCGTCAGGGGCGGAATGCTGTGGCCCACAGGGGCTGGGTGTTTTTGTGCAAGGCGCAAGTCGAGGGCGCTGAACGGTATCTTGGGGGTGCCTTTAACGGTTGAGCCTTGGCTCGTTCTTTTACGAGTTTCGGCGCAGTCTTCCTT
>DATDHE010000507.1:0-2615 GCA_036521695.1 Candidatus Acidiferrum sp.
AGAAACGCAAGGAGGTGGTCGCTGGCTTGGCGAAACTAGGTTCTAACGGGCTGTCCAGCAGCGATGCGCATGCTGTTTTTCTCATGCGTAAGAGTCTCGAATCCGAATTGCCAGAAGATTCTGCGCCTTCTGACTCTACTAAACCTTCCGGCCATTGTCAGGACGCACAGCGGAAAGACATCGAGCCCTCAAAGCTCCCGGATGCGCTTTACTCTTGCTTTGACGAAATCGGGAACAACCTGCAGTTCGAAGGTAATCACCTCACGCGCGTCGGCGCATTTGGTCTTCTCGCTACACTCGACGACCCCGCGCGCCGCAAAGTTCTCTTTCTTGCTTTTCTGCCGCTCTGGGAATCCATTAACGGCCAAAACGAATCAGACAGCCCTTACCGCCGCCGCATCCGGGCCGTCGCTGCTGACGCCACAAGGCGAGGTTCTGGGATTGCCGCCGCAGCACGCACACTGGGAATTCAACCGGCGGACGTGGAACGCTGGCTGGAACAAATCCTCGATTCCTGGCGCCAGACGAGTGGCGACCAAGCGATTGAACCTTGGGATTACTACTACGTCAACGGCCAAGCTGAGCGCATTCTCGCTGCCTCGATTCCGCGCGACTCCCTACTGCCTATCACCGAGCATTACTATCAAGATCTCGGTGCCGATCTGAAACAGCTTGGGGTTCTGTACGACCTTGATCCGCGGCCCGGAAAGGCACCGCTGGCCTATTGTGATTTCGTGACATTGGGACGGCAGGTCAACAGTGTATGGCGCCCCACTGTGCTGCGCATTTCGGCAAACTACGCGAGTGGAGGACTTTCGCTCTTGAACGAGTTTGTTCATGAAAATGGTCACGCCGTTCATGGTGCCGCGGTGCGCAACCGTCCCGCGTTCATGGATCTCGGCGATCCTCTTTTCGTCGAAGCCTTCGCAGATGTTACTTCGTGGGATACCTATGCAACCTCATGGCAACAAAAATATCTCGGGCTTTCTGCTCCCGAATCCGCTTCGCTCCGCAGCCAATATTCCAATGTCATGCTCGACGCTGCTTGGGCACTACTCGAACTGCGAATGCTGCAAAAACCCGACGCTGACCCCAACGCCGTGTGGACGCATATCACCAGCCGCTACCTGCACATCGTGCCTCACCCAGAGTGGTCCTGGTGGGCCGAGCGTGTGCAGCTTGTTGATCCCGGCTACATGGTCAACTACGGCTTGGGTGCAGTGGTGACCGCGGACATCCGCCAGCGTACACGAGAATCTGTAGGACCATTCGACACTGGAAATTCCCGGTGGTATCCGTGGATCTCCGACAATCTTCTTCGTTTCGGCAGTGAGCGCGAGACCTCTGACCTGCTCCGAGGCTTCCTCGGGCGTCCCGTCTCCCCCCAAGCCCTCCTTAACGACATTCTTCGCCTGAGTCGGCCTGCCGCAAAGTCCGCGTCGCCATCCACGCCAAATCCCTGACCGATACACGCATGGTCTGACGCCAGCGTGAGCGCCACGCCCGGAGTATTGTCGGCAACATTGTCCCGTTTTAGTCTCCTGCCCGGTGGGAACTGGACCCGGGTCGCTTCTCGTCTTGCTCCTGCAAGCAAGGAAGAAAACGAGCTCAGCGTAAGCTGCAATCCCGTCGCTCCGCACTTCTTTGCAACCATGGGCATCCCTTTGATTCTCGGCCGGGAATTCACCAGGGCAGATGGACAGGAAGCACCGAGAGTTGCTGTCGTGAGCGAATCGTTCGCCCGCAAGTATTTTCCCAACGAGGATCCTCTCGATAAACAGATCAGTTTCAAAGACGGAAAAGCGGGCGAGCAGGTCACTGTCGTGGGGGTCGTCAAGGGCGTGAAGGCACAGAGCCTGCGGGAGCGGGAACCGGTTCCGCAAATGTACCTCCCCCTCGCGCAGGCGCCCGCTGATCTCCTTGGCCAAGTAACGATGGATGTTCGCACGGCAATAGAACCCACGGCCGTAGTCGCCGCGGTTCGCGAGGCGATGCACAACGTTGATTCAAATCTTCCGCTCGTTCGAATACTTACGCAAAAAGCGAACGTCGAAGCCACGTTGCAAAATGAACGATCTTTAAGCACACTCTGCACTCTGTTCGGTTTCTTGGCGCTCCTTTTGGCAGCGCGCAGGCGGGAAATCGGAATTCGGATGGCACTGGGTGCGCGGGCTGCAGACGTCCACCGCATGGTCATCCGCCAAGGACTGCGCTTGGCTCTGACCGGCGCGGTGGTTGGAGTCGCCGCCGCGTTGGTCGTGTCCCGCGTTCTTGCGAGCTTGCTTTTTGGAATCAGCGGCGCGGACTCGCTTATCTATGCAGGAGTATCCATACTCCTGGTTCTCGTTGCCTTGGCCGCCTGCTACATCCCGGCTCGTCGCGCAGCGCGCGTCGATCCCATGGTGGCCTTGCGTTACGAATAGAATCTAGCCCCTGGTGGTTAATCGAGGTATGTAAAATGGGCGAACTCGGAGGCATCGCGTGAGTTCCAGGCAAGCGGTAGCGGTCGGGACGACACTCGCTGATCGCCCCAAACAGAACCGTAGACGAGCATACGCAGTCCACTAGCGCTAAGCAGTCCTTATCCTCGTTCTCTTTAGGGTAAAATCGACAGC
>DATDHE010000508.1:0-8461 GCA_036521695.1 Candidatus Acidiferrum sp.
CCAACTGAGACAAAAGCCTAACTCCTCTGCATAGACTCCATGAGAGCCATTTGCTTGCTGCGAAAGCCCTTCAAAGCCTTTCACAGCACAGGAAGGGGGTTCTCTAACTAATTGCACAGGCGGAAAGGAGGAATTGGCTGCTTGCGATGAGACGCTAGGGCAGACCAGACTACCCAGGCTCGAGGATTGCCGCGAGGACCACCCACGTTGCTTTTAGCCTGTACAAGCCTGGTTCGGAATTGTGGAGCCCCGCAGAAGGGATGGTGACTTTCTCGATTACGGCAGCGTTAATCAGAAATTGAGTACAATTTGTTCTTCTTCTGAACCCTCTGTCTGGCCGCAAGGATGGCAGCGGCGGCAACTCTAAAACCGCCGAACTATTCGTCTTTACAAGATTCCCGAAGATGGACCTCTCTGCTTTAACGAAGAAGGCCGCGCGCGCCAAACGTCAGCGCGCGTGGCCTTCGCTCTACTCGCGCCATTTCTTAATTAACTGTCAGTGTCACTGTGGCCTTGTGAGTGACAGCCCCCGCTGAGCCGTTAGATGTCCCGGTTATAGTCAGAATGGCCGGGGTGGGCGTTATAGGCTTGCCGGACGATGAGCAACCGGCGAGGACGATGAGCATGAGCATTGCGGCCACCATCCCTAGCCGCAGACGACGCCGTTTGGTTCTCGGCAGCAGAAAGAGCAGCATCAGCGCCACAATCAGCGGCACGACCTGTCGCATCGAAACAGGTGGAAAGGGCACCGAGCGTGGCGGCAGCATCATAGCCGTGGTGGTCACCGACACTTGCGCGGTTTGCGGTGTCATCCCATCGGCAGCCATGACCGGTGTTACCACCATGCATGTTGTGTTGGCTGTCGGCGCTATCGCGCAAGTGAGCCCCACACCTTGATTAAAGCCGCCGAGCGGCGTCATGGTCACATTGAACTTGAGCGGAACAGCGACCGAGACGGTCTGCGTCGTCGTCGGCCCCGTCAAGGTGAAGTCCCATCCGCTTCCTGACAACGGAATCGATTGTGGGCTTCCGTTGGCATTATCGGTGACGCTTAGTGTTCCCGTGCGTGCTCCAACCACGGTTGGCGCAAATGTGACGCTGATGATGCAATTCCCACCTGCCGGCAAAGTTGTCGGGCTGATCGGGCAGGCGCTCGCGCCGGCACTGGTCGCGGCGAAATCGCCCGAAGCCGCGATCGAGTTGATCGTCAAGGGACCCGCTCCGGTGTTTGTGAGTTTTACGTTCATTGCGCTACTCGTGGTGGTGAGCATTTGGCCGCCGAAAGGCACGCTGGTATGGTCGAATCCGACACCAGGGGCGGTGGCCGACCCTGTCCCTGTCAGACTCACGTTTTGTGGGCTGGAGACATCGTTATCGGTGAAGGCCAGGGTCGCCGATTCGGCTGCGCCGGTACTGGGCGTAAAAGTCACGCTGACAGTGCACTGGGCGCCCGCTGCGACGCTTGGACTGCATGTGTTGGTCGCCAGCACGAAATCAGTATTGGCTGCTGGCACTAGTCCGGTAACGGCAATGCTGCTAAAGGTTATACCCGCATTCGTGTTGTTCGTCAGGGTAAACGTCTGCGCATTGCTCGTCACACCCACTGGCTGTGTTCCGAAATCGAACGGTGAGGGAGTCACAACCACCCTCGGTATCAGAGTCAGCTTGGCTACGAACGCAGCCGAAAGGTCCCCGGCTGGCAGGTTTGTCTGAAACGCTGGAGTAGCAGCCGTAGCAGGAGGAAAAACAGGGAAAGTTGCGGCAGAAGAGAAAGTTACCCCTGTGACATAGGCGTTATTTAGGCTATCGATGGCGATGGCATTGATACCATCGGGCCCGCCGGCGATCCCACTTCCACCAAAGAAACTCGAATAAACCAAGTCTGCCGCGCCATTGCCCCCTGGATTAAGTTTCGAGATGAATGCCTCACCCTGTGCTCCCGGCGCGAACGCAGGCTGAAATGCACCTACGGTCACGGGAAAACTTGATGTGTTAGTTCCCCCGCCGACGTAGGCGTTGCCTGCCGCGTCGGCCGCGATGCCAAATCCGACGGTAAGAGCTCCACCCAGAAACGTGGAGTACGTTAGCGAAGCGGCTTTGCTCTGCCCCGTATCTAACAGGCTGATGAAGGCACAGCCTCCCGCTGAGCCTATCGTCTGATATGGCCCGGTTATTGTCGGAGCAAATGTAGGAAATTGGAGCGAGTTGGTCGTACCCGTGACGTAAGCCACCGTACTATTCGGCTTGAGGGCGATTGCCGTACCGAACTCAATATTCTCGCCTCCCAAATACGTCGAGTAGATTAAGGAAGCAGTCGGCGTTTTAGTTGTGGACGCGTCTATTCGTGAGACGAAGACTGTTCCGTTTGCAACGGCTGCGGGAGGAGCTGTATTCGGCTGAAAGGCAGTCGCGTTCGTCGTCGGAAAGTCGGTGGAGGTGGTCTGGCCAACGATGTATGCATTCTCGGATGCATCGGCCGCCACACCGAACCCAATCTCGCCGTAGCCCAGACCTGAACTTACTGCATTGGCCCCACTTCCGCCTAGATACGTTGAGTAGGCCAGAGAAGCGCTTCCAACTTTGGTGGTGTCAATTCTGGTCAGGAAGGCATTCCCATTGCTGCTTCCCAATGTCGTCTGAAAAGCGCTTGCAGCCGTAACAGGAAAGTTCGCCAAACCCGTCCCCGGCGACGAGGCCGTAAATCCCGTCACATAAGCGTTGCCGTTTACATCCGCTGCGACTGCATTACCAAAATCGGACGCGGTTCCGTCGGTTCCGCCGAGGTACGACGAGTAAACCAGGGAGCTTATGCCACTCGCTGTCGGATTTATCTTAGAGACAAAGCTGGTTCCCCCGGAGGCGCCGGCATTCGGGCCAGGTTTTAGGGCATTTGCAGCTGTGGTCGGGAAGTCCGTCGAAAATGTTCCGCCCGTCACATAGATATTGCCACCAGGATTCGTGGCATTGCCCGAATTATCCAGAGCAATCCCGATCCCAAAATCGCCACCCGTTCCCCCTAGATAGGTTGTGTACAGTAGCGCTGTACCGGTGGGATTGATCTCGCTTACAAAAGCAACTCCAAGGATGTTCCCAGTACCGAATCCGCCAGGAGTCGACGGAAAGGTGGTCGAGAAAGTTGTCCCCGTGACGAATGCATTTCCCAGTGAATCCGCGGCAATCCCGGAACCAAGATCGCCGTTCGGTGCTGCACTGCCGCCAAGATAAGTCGAATAGTTCAGCACCGGATCTATAATGAGAGGCGCGCCTCTATCATAATCCGCGACGGCAAAGGAGACCCTGTGGTTTGCTGCAAGTACATACCTTCCTTGTATCGCATGGCGGTCACCTCTGACGTTCTGGTAGATGACCGGCTTCTGGAGTGCCACTTGGCCCCCTGAAACACTCAAAACTAAATCGCCCTTCGAATTAATCCGCAGTTTCCGCGCGCCCTTCAGACTCAGTTCGATGACCCTAGGATCGGCTCCCGGCGCAACCACGAAATCATATTCCAGACGACGTTGACTGCCGTAGAACACAAGATCTACGCCGGGGTAAATCCCCGCATATTTCACCCTCGCATAGGAGGGGACGTCTGTGCGCCAGTTCTCAGGACTATTTCCAATAAAATAGTTCACTTTCCCGGGCAGCAAATCGTCCCCGGCGATTTGGGCTGCGAGATTGGATCCCTCAAGGCGCATACGCAGGACGGACATTCTCCCGGCCTGCCGGGCCTTGCGGAAAGCTCGAAAATAAGCCATCCGGTGAAGTGGCGACAGATTTTTCGGCATCGACTGCTGCAAGGAAATGACTGCTTCTTGAGGCGTTAAGAATAGTGCATAACCAGTTCCGTGGGATACGAAACGTACCTCCTTGGCTGTCTGTCCCAAGTTTTCTTCAAAGCTCAGCGGCAGCTTGCCGTATATTTCAGCCCACTTCGGATCGCTTTTCGCTCTAGGATGGCTTGCTGTTGCAAATGCCGTGACCGGAGACGCTCCCGTTCCGGTTGGATGCGTCCGCTTTGCTGCGCTTCGTAGAACGCCAAGGAGCAGGAGACTTGAAACAAGAATAGTCACACCAGCGAACTTCACGACAGCAGCCCAAGAATCCCGCGTCTTCATGTTGAGAATCCTCCTAAATCTTCGAGTCATTCCTTGTGCTGAACACCCCGCCCACACCAACCCGGAATAACGCAGGACTCTTCCAACTAAAAATGAGAAGGTCTCTTCGGGAGAGGGAGAAAAGCATTCCGCGCGCAGATAACATGGTGCCCCAAATCGGGAAAGCCCGTGCCAAGACAGGAATGACCGTTTCATCCTACCAGATAAAGTGCATACTTCCACCGCAGATTCGGAGTGAGACGGCGGCCGGTCAGGAGCGCTGGGCGGACGGAAATTCCAGCGTCGCAAAATCCTCGCGGATGATTCTACAGAGATCCTCGAGCCGGTTTGCATCGTTGTGGGGATGCACCTTCCGGATCGGAATCGTCGTCACCAGCCGGCCAAGTACCGCGAACTCGCTCGCGCGCATCTCTCGGCCGAGAATTTTGTTGGCATAGGTGTCAGCCACCAGTGACAGAAGTGCACTCCGCTGGCGCATTCTTTCTAGATAGGGCGCCGGATCAGGACGGCGCTCGCCCAAAATATAGATGGCCCCCAGCGGAAGAGGGCGACTTTCAAAACGTGTCCTTTGGTGCCCAAGGTCGAGGCGCCGCTTATCCCAATTCGCTATGAATCTGGGAAGCGCCTCCGAAGAACCATAGAGCATTTTCGCCGAATCGGGCCAAAGCGAAAGATAGGGGTAGGCAGGTATGACGTGAAACACACCCTCTCTCTCTGCGAGCGGGGCAATGTCGTCAGAAAGGACTCCATAACCGCGTTGCGCGAAGGCTGCTGCAGTTGTCGATTTTCCTGCGCCTTGTGAGCCGACGAAAGCTACGCTGCGATCATCGAAAGCCACTACGCTGGCATGCAAACAGGTTACCCCGCGCAGCCGCAGCAAAAGTCCGAGGATGGGCCCCAAAAGATAAGAAGCAGTGTCTTCTAGAGATAACGTTCCGGGCCACACAGCCCAGAGTGTTTCTCGTTTCTGATCCAACCAAAATTGCGCGCCATCGGAATACCCGATGTGCAGAAATACTCCCTTCGCCACTCGCCAAACCCGTAGACTCGGTTCGCCAGTTTCAGTGGTATAGGAGCCCACGTACACCAGCTCTTCCTGAGCAGACAGGTCTCCTCCCTCGGGATACGGCGAAATCCCAAGGTGAAGTTCGACGTCGCAGGAACTTGCCGTTGAAATAATCGGTACCATTCCGGGGAGCGCCAGATTGGAGTGAAGTAGCAAGCCGAAAACGGAGTAGTGGAAATTCAATGCAGGGTACAATCGCTAACCCGCGTGTGGAAAGTAGTGTGCGTTCGCTATATTACCGAATTATCTTTGTTCTTCCACTCGCTGAAATCTTGAGAGATTGTGCCTGAAATCGGAGTCTAAGAACCAAATCTAGAAAGCCGTTTTATCGTGGAGTGGGTGCCCTGTGCCTCTGCGATCTTTGGTGCCATGCGTTCCAACCGTCATGGTGAGTTCGCGTACCGTCCCGTAAACGGTCAACGTGGGTTTTGCATATGGCCTTTTCGCTTTCCGTTTGGCGGGCTTAACCATTCGCAGCCTCCGCATGTTGCATGTTATGTCGAACTCTTCGCGCAGACTGCAACCAGATGTTGAGGCAGGCGGGTCTTAAACTTGCACAGATCTGCTCGGGACCCATCTTAGCATGCGTCGGCCCAAGCGCAATACGATCGATGAAATGATCCAAATCCCGATCCCAGGGCATCTGTTTCAGCCTGTCGGCGCCAGTTCGCTTGAATTGTTCAGAGAGCGCATCGCCTTGCGCCGGCGTCTTTGGTCGCACGCGAACCGACTCCGGCAGCCGCCCCACCATGGCCTCTCGAAGCAGCTTCTTATGAAAGCACCAGGGAAAAGGGGGCAGCGCCAAAAGATAATTTACAATTCTCAAGTCCAGGAACGGGTATCGCGTTTCCAGCGGGAAACGCGTTGCGCCTGCGTTTTCCTGTTCGAACATGTGCGTCCAGTGCGGCAGGGACAAGGAGGCGTGGGCTCTAGGGCGAACCGGATGCCTTTCGGAATCTGCCTGATGCTCCCATCCTTCCTTCCACCGCGCTTTCAGATCGGCGCGGCGTACGAAGTCTGCCGCGAGCCAGTTCGGAAACACCGGTGCATCGCCATCTCTTCCTAGAGCTTTCCTGACCCGTGCGCGGAGGCCCCGCCACGGAAACGGCCGAATCCACAAAAAGTTTGCCATCTCCGTGAACAAGCGCCCCCATTCCCGGTTTCGCCACAGCGACTTCGCATACGGCCCCATTTGGAAGTCCAGCAAGTTGTCGCTGCCCTCACCAGACAATAGAACACGGTAATGAGGGGAAATGATGCGGCAGGATTCAAGATAATTGGCAGTCAGGGGGTTGTCGATCGGTTCCGGCCAGGTCCATTCGGGGTCGTCCCAGCCGTCGAAGAGCTCCAACTGACGCATCGGGAGAAATTTGACTGGAATGCGCAGAAATTCCCCGACCTCGCGGGCGAAACGACCTTCGGGATCGGGAATCTGGGATTCATCAACACACGTATAGCCTCGAATATCGGTGTCCGGAGCGCGCTTTCTTGATACCTCATTGGCCACGGCTGCTACCGAGGACGAATCCAGACCTCCGCTCAGAAGGATTCCAATCCGGTCCGTGCGCAAACGGTCCGCCACTGCTTCCTGCAGCAGAGCTTGAAAATGATCGACGTAATCCTTGGAATTCGAATAACGGACAGCCCCATGCATGGGCGGCGACCAGTAGCGTTGGCACATCACTCCTACAGCAGAAATAGTCAGACAGTGGGCGGGCGGGAGACGCTGAATATCGCGGAACGTCGTCGTGGCATCATTGTAATTCAGCCCAAAGAGGAGAAAATCACCGACGGCCGCTTCGTTCAGTGTTGCGGAAACACTGGGATGTAACCGCAAGCAGTTGAGAGTATTGCTGAACAGGAAAAGATCGCTCCCATGGGAATAGTAGAAAGGCTTGATTCCGAAATGATCCCGCGCGCAAAACAGACTCCGCGTTCCGACGTCCCAAATCGCGAATGAAAAATCTCCTCGCAAATGATCGACGCACTGCGCACCCCAAACAGCATAAGCGTACAAAATCAGTTCGGAATCTGGAACATTGGGTCGGAGCTTGCGGCCCGAGCTCTGAAGTTCCGCAATCAGCTCCCCTCGGCTATCGAGGCGCGCGTCCGCTGTGATCCAAAATCGGGCATCAAGACTAGCGGGCTGCTGCTCGACCAGTGATTCCTGCGTTGTCCGGAGCATGGCATGCCCCAGCCCAACTGAGCCATCCCGCCAGGTGGCGACGGAGTCCGGGCCGCGGAACGCAAGAAAACCTGCAAGGTTCTTTAAAAGTGCCCGTTCGGCCGGCGCACCGTTGCGGTGGAAAATACCGACGATCCCGCTCAATCCATGGGCCTCTCTGTCGAAGGTCTGACGCTTCGGATCTCGAAACGGGGTGCGGCGCGCCGTTATCTGCGCTCCGAATTGCTACCCTTGTCGGGACCTCCGTCTCGAATCGTTGTACGGCTGGAGCTCCATTCTAGTGCGGCGGCGCGCCAGATACAACCGCCCCATCTTCGCTGAATATCGCTATCCTCCGCCGCGAGATTTGTGCATTCTCCTGTCAAAGCTGCTTCCACCAGACCCACCGGTTTTCGTCCTCCAACTCCGAATCGGTCTGGGCAGAGTGCCGTGGCATGACTCGGCGTCTATCCGCCCTTTCCAGCACAACAAATTCTGGAAGTGGACAATGGACGACATGGATTCCCGTTTTCTGCGTATAGAAGCGAATCTTCCCGTTTGCGAGCCTGTTCACAGAACAGCTTCTCTGGGATTCGGAGAGTGATCTAGCGTCGCAGAGAGCACTTCTCGATAGTTTCCCACCGAAATCAGCCTGCATGACCGCGAGTGGAGAGACCCTATATGTCTCAATTTGGTTTCCTGGGATCCACATGCGCCAACGGGAAAAAAGTCAGATCTTGTCGTAATGGAGATTCAGCGTTCGATCTCATGCCGCCGTCTGTGACAGCCTGCACAAAGCACAATCAAATTTTCCGATGCATCATGGCCGAGCTTACTTCGGGGATCAAGATGATGGACCTGCAACATTTCTGCGGAACCACAATCCTGGCATCGCCATCCATCCCGGTCCAAGACTTTGATTTGAGTGCTTGGTACTTTTCCAGATCCAGTTTTAATCGGGGTTGTTTCTGGCGTATTCGCTGCATATGTAGTTGGCTGGCCAGCGCTTGGCTGAACTTGCTGCACGTCCAGCTCACTGAATTTGAGGTTGATCCTCACGAAGCGTAACACCTGCCAGAAAATCGGCGCAGATCATCTCAAGGCAATAACCGC